>JACQNT010000033.1 GCA_016202915.1 Acidobacteriota bacterium | reverse complement strand
GGCCCCACCCGATGACCAGCGCGCAGGCGCCGCTGGCCGTCAGGACGGCGCAGACATAGCCGGCCCAGCCGCGGGTCCCGGTGGGGATCGGGCTGGTGGACCACGCCCCCCACAGCCGGTAGGGCAGGTAGCCGTACAACAAGTTACCCACGAACCCGAAGAGAGTCCCGGGACCGAGAGTGCCGAAGGTGTCCCCGATGAGGTTGCCGAAGGCGCTCCCCCACGCGCCTGCGGGTCCGAAGAGGAACGAAAAGACGATCGGCAGGGCGTTGGCCGGGCGCAGCTCCGTCGCGCCCGGGATGATCGGAACGGCCTTGAAGGGGATGAGCACGGCGGCGTAGAGCGCCGCGCTGACGGCGATCAGGACCACCATGCGCGTGGAGCGCCAGACGCGAATGAGATCGAGCAACGGCGAGCTCCCGGGTCCGTGCCGCGGGGCGGGGCCTGTCCGCCGGGCGGGCCCGCATCATAGGAGACGGCGTCGCCGCCGGGCAAGACCCCGGGGGAGTCCTGGACGGAGGAGGCTTGCGGCTTACCGGCGGTGAAGCGAAAGGACGCCGCATCCGGGGGCCGGGAGGGCTGGGGATCCGCCCCACCGCGGACCGCGTCCGCGAGGCGCTCTTCGACATCCTGGGCGGCAGGGTTGCGGGAGCGACCTTCCTGGACGGCTACGCCGGGACCGGCGCCGTCGGGATCGAAGCTCTCAGCCGGGGCGCGCGGCGCGTGATCTTCCTGGAGCGCGACCGGCGCGCCCTCGGGATCATCCGGATCAACCTGACGCTCGGATCCTGGCGGCAGGAGGCCGAGGTGATCGGGGGAGAGGCGGAGCGTTCCCTCGATCGTCTGGCCCATCGCGGCGAGAGGTGCGACGTCATCTTCCTGGACCCGCCCTACGACCTGCCGGCTCTGCCCTGGGTCCTCCGGGCGGCGTCGCGCGTCCTCGAACCGCAGGGCGTCCTCGTGGTCGAGCACCGGGCGAAGGTCCTGGTGGAGGCGCCGGAGGGCGCGTTCCTGCGGCCGGCGCGCTGCTACAGATACGGTGACACGGCCCTCACGTCGTTCCTCCCGACCGCGGCGGCCACGGAGACATGAGATCCCTCCCGGCCTGGGGCTGCCTGGCGCTGGTGCTTTGTCTCTGCGCTTCCTTCTGCCTCACGCGGCTCGCCGAGACCGATCTCCACTGGCACCTGCTGGCGGGGGCCCGGATCCTGGATGAGGGCCGGGTGCCGCGCGTCGATACGTTCAGCTACACCTCCTCGGGGAACCGCTGGGTCGATCTGCAGTGGCTCTTCGAGGTGCTGGTGGCGGCGGCCCACCGCCGCGCCGGGTGGGCGGCCCTCGATCTGCTCAAGATCCTCCTCGTCGTGTCGGCCTTCGCCCTCGCGGCCCTGGCCGGACTGCGGCGCCAGGTCCCTCCGGCCCTGGTCGCAGCGCTCGCCCTGCCCGCCGTTCTCGCCTCCCAGGAGCGCTTCACCCTCCGGCCCGAGGCAGCCTCCTTCTGCCTGCTTGGAGCGCTCCTTCTCTGCCTCGGGCAGCGCCGGGATCGCCCCCGTTTGCTGTTCGCCGTCCCGCCGCTTCTGGCGCTGTGGGCGAACCTGCACGCCCTGTTCGCGGTGGGGCTGGCCGCCGTGTTCCTGGTGGCGCTCGGCGATTCCCTGGAGGCGCTCGTGATGCGCCGGCGCGCCGCCGGCCGGCCCGCGCCGCGCCCCGCGCCCGTGCTCCTCGCCGCCGGCGCGGCGGCGCTGGCGACGCTTCTGAACCCCTACGGTCTCGAGGCGTGGTCGCTGGCCCGGCGCCTGCTGGTCGAGAGGATCGCGACCGGCAACCTGTACGGACGGAGCATCGCGGAGTTCCAGGCGCCGTTCGGAGGTTACGGCCCCACCGCCGCCATCGGCGCCTTCGGCTTCCTGGCGGCGCTCGTCCTGTCGTCCTCGGTTCCCGGCCGGCGCCGCGCCGGCCCCGCCGACCTGCTGCTCCTGGCGGCGTTCCTCTGCCTGGCCCTGTTCGCCCGGCGCAACGTCCCGCTGTTCGCCCTCGTCGCCATCCCGTGTGGAGGGCCCCTGGCGCACGAGGCTCTCTTGAAGGCGCGGGAGCGGCTGGGGCGGCGTGGCGGAGCGCGCGGGACGGTCCGGTGGGGCGCCCCGCTTCTCGCATCCGCCGTGGCGGCCGGGACGCTGTGGCTTCTGGCGGATGTCTGGTCCAACCGGTTCTTCGAGAGGGACGGCACCCAGCGCTATTTCGGGAGGGGCCTGTCGCCGGGATCCTACCCGGAGCGGGCGGCCGACTTCGTGCTCGAGAAGCGCCTGGCCGGCGAGGCGATCCACGACCTGGCCGTGGGGGGGTTCCTCGCCTGGCGCTGGGTCCCCGAGCGCCGCGTCTTCATCGACGGCCGCCTGGAGGTCCACGACGAGGCGCTGTTCGCCACGTATCTGAAAGTCCAGTCCGATCCGGGGTTCTTCGAGGAGACCGCCCGCAAGTACGGCGCCCGCGTCTTCGTCGCCCCCTACCGGCTGGAGTACGCGCCCCTCCTGCGCCATCTCTCCGGGGGCAACGGCTGGCGGCCGGTCTTCGTCGATCTCGCCGCCGCCGTCTACGTGCGCGACCAGGGGCCTGCTGAAGGTCGGGAGGCCCTTCCCGGCGTGGACACGGGAGACCCTCTGCTCGGAAGCGCCATCCTGGAGCAGGCGCGCGCGGAGTACGCCCGGGCCGCCCGCCTGGATCCGGCGCCGGCCTTCCTCAGGCGCCTCCTGCCGCGGCGCGAGGCCCCGGTGGCCGAGGTGAACGCGGCCATCTTCTTCGGGATGATCGGAGAGCACGCCAACGCGGAGATCTTGTTCCGTGGAGCCCTGGCGCAGGCGCCGCGGAACGCCATCCTGCATTACGATCTGGGCCTGGTCCTCGAGGCCGCCGGGAAGCCGCGCGAGGCGCGCGGCGCGTACGAGGCCGCGCTCTCGCTCGACCAACGCTTCGCGCCGGCGCGGGCGGCCTACGCGCTCCGGCTCCTCGCGGATGGCGATCAGGACGGCGCGCTGGCGCAGTGGGACATCGCCGAAGGAGAGGGCCCCCTCGGGCCCGTCTCCCTGCAGGCGCGCGGGGCGCTCCTGGCGAGCCGCGGACGGCTCGACGAGGCGATCGAGGACTACCGGCGGGCCGTCCGGGCCGACCCCCGGCGCGCGCGTCTGCGGGCCGACCTGGCGCTCCTGTATCACCGGCGCGGCCTGAGGGAGCGGGCGCTCGAGGAGATCGGCCGGGCCGCCGCGGCCGATCCGCGCGCCTGCCCGCCCCAAGTCGCCCTGGCGCGCATCACCGCGGCGGACGGACGGGCCGGCGAGGCCGAGAGGATCTACCGGGAGGCGATCGGCCAGGACGCGGCCTGCGCCGAGGCCCACCTCGGCCTCGCCGCCCTGCTCGCTTCCGGCGGGCGTCGCGAGGAGGCGCTGCAGGCGGCGTCCGCTGCGATCGGAGCGGGCCTCGAGCCGGCGGCGCTTTTGTCGGAGCCCGCTCTCCGGGGCCTCTCGGGGAACCCGGCGTTCCGGAATCTCGTCGAGGGAGGAAGGAAGGTTGCGCCCCGTGAATGACCCGGCGCGGGAGCGGCTCCAGGAGCGGTGAGACGGGCCCGCGGGGGACGAACCCCCCGGATCGCAATTTCGTAACCAGGCGCGGCGCCCGGCCGCGCGGGCCGCCCGCCTTGACTTCCCTCTTCCGCCACCTATTTTTGTAGCCGTGGCGTCCCCCCGTTGACGGGCGCGGCCGGCCGCAAGGAGAGACGAATGCGCAGATCACCCGGATCATTCCTGGCTACCTCGATGGCCCTCCTGCTCGGATGCGGCCTCCTGGCGCCGGCGCTCGTCGGGGCGCAGGAGAACCAGGAGCCGCAGGGAACGCCCGCCGAAGAGACGCCCGGCGACGCACCGCAGCCGCAGGAGAGCGCCGCGGACCGCGGCCCGGCCCCGGCGGCGAGCGTGCCTCTCCGGGCTGGATCGACGGCGCCGCCGAAGAACTTGAAGAAGGTCGGCGACCACTGGACTCCGTACACGCCTCCCGATCCGGAGTCGTTCCCTCCCGACGCCACCCTGCACATCATCGTGCCGGGCGACACGCTCTGGGATCTCGCCGACCTGGCGTTCGGCAACCCCTACCTGTGGCCGCAGATCTGGAACGAGAACCGCTACATCCTCGACTCTCACTGGATCTACCCCGGCGACCCGCTGCTTCTTCCCGCGCGCCCCACGGTGGTGAGCGAGATCGTCCCGCAGGGCCAGCAGGGGGCGCCGCCCACGTCCCCGGTGGAGCCGCCGGTCCAGGAGCCGGCGCCGACCCAGGAGGCGCCCGCGGCGGAGATGCCGGCGGCGGAGATGCCGGCGGCGGAGATGCCGGCGTCCGAGCCCGCCGCGGCGGCCGTGCCGGCGGCGCCCCAGGAGGCGCCGGAGTCGGCTCACGCGCCGCGCGCGGTCCCCAAGGTGACGCCTTTCGCCGATGACGCCGATATCCGCTGCGGAGGCTTCATCGCGCAGCAGGACACCCGGGCCGACTACTTCATCAGCAACCAGGAGGAAGAGGGGAAGGTCGGGATCAGCGAAGGGGACATCATCTACCTGAACCGCGGACGGCAGAACGGGCACGTGGATCCCGGAACCGAGTACAGCGTGGTGGTGCGCGAGGGGGAAGTGCGGCACCCGATGACGCAGAAGCTGATCGGTTTCTACTACAAGCGCCTGGGCACGGTTCAGGTCCTGGCCGCCCAGGAGGAGACGGCGATCGCGGTCATCTCGATGGCCTGCGACGAGATCAGGACGGGGTACGACCTCGTTTCCCTGACGGTGACGCCGATGCGCTCCCGCCCGGCCCCTCCGTTCAACCGCATCGAGACGCTGGACTCCTCCAAGCCATCCGGCTACGTGGTGCACGCCTCCGACAACATGGAGAGGGTCGGGACCGGGTACCTCGTGGACATCGACCTGGGGTACGAGGACGGCCTGAAGCCGGGCGATTTCCTGAAGCTCTACCTGCCTGCCGAGCCTTACGACAAGTACCGCAAGGTCAAGTACGACTACCAGTGGAACAACCGCCGCTTCCAGTCGCTGGAGGAGCGGCGCGATGATCGGAGCCTGCCCCCCGCGAAGATCATCGGCCAGCTCGTGGTGCTGACGACCGAAGGCCACACCGCGACCGCCAAGGTGATCTACGCCGTCCGCGAGATCACCGTCGGGACGCAGGTCGAGCTCTACTAAATCCGCAGCGGATCCTCTCCGATCACCTGGGCCCCGAACGCCTCCACCACCGCTCCGTGTTCCCAGGCGTCGGGCGGGAGCCCCGCCTTCAGGCAGGTCGCCTCGAGAAAGGCCCTCAGGTCCCACCCCTCCTGCCCCGCGACCTGAGGCAGCAGCAGCCCCCGGCGCGCCCCGCGCGTCACCACCAGACCGTGCCTCCCCAGGACGATCTCGGACAGGTCCCGGACAGGGAACGGCGGATCGAGGGCCGAGATCTCGATGGAGATCCCGGGCATCTCCCGCCGCTGGAGCGGCGGGAAGCGGGGATCCTCCGTGGCCGCGGCGGCGGCGCAGCCGGCGACGGTTTCCGCAAGGGGGCGGAGGGTCGCGAGGGAGCCGATGCACCCCCGCATCCGGTCCGCCAGGCGCAGCGTGACGAACGCGGCCTGCGGGACGAGG
>JACQNT010000011.1 GCA_016202915.1 Acidobacteriota bacterium | reverse complement strand
GATGCCGATCGGGACCAGGACGGCGACGAACAGCACCAGCGCCCGGATGTCAGGGAGAAGATCGGAGAACGGCCGCCCGAGCAGGAGGGCGCGCCTCAGGGCGCGCAGGGCGTAGGTGATCGGCAGGAGGTCCGACCACCTCCCGAGCCAGGGCCACATGTCCTCTGAAGGGTAGAAGACGTTCCCCAGGAGCGCCGAGGCGCTGGCCACGAGATAAGTGATCGGATCGCCGCGCTTCAGGTAGAGGACGAACGCGGCCGACAGGATGCCGATGCCGGAGAACGACAGGATGGTCAGCGCGAGGATCAGCAGCGCAGGCAGCAGCCCGTCGATCCGGAAGACGACGCCGAAGAACAGCCAGCCGACGACGAGATACACGACCACCTTGACGGAAGTCAGGAGGAACTCCCAGAGGGACGATCCGAGGACGATCGTCCCGACCGGCGTCGGCGTCACCAGCATCGCCTCCAGCGTGCCGGTCATCTGCTCGCTGCGCACCTTCCCCGCGAACGACATCATCGCCGCGGACAGGTAGTGGAAGATCGCCATGCCGAGCAGCATGTAGGAGAAGTAGTCCACTCCCTCGAGCCCCGGCGTCGATCGGGGCGCGTCGATGACGCGCCGCGCGATGAAGTAGAACAGGGTGACCGAAAAGAGGATCCCGAAGAACTGGAACACGAACGAGGTCCGGTAGGAGACTTCGATCAGGAAGTCCCTCTTGATGAAGGCCGCCAGGGAGCGGAGCAGCCTCATCGGCCGGCCTCCCCCCCCGGCGACGCCTCCATGAGGTCGAACACCTCCTGGAGGCTCGGCTCGCGCCGGGAGCACGAGACGATCGTCCCCCGCCCGTCCAGGACGCGGCGCAGCAGGTCCGAGAGGGCGCCCCCGCCCCGCTCGACCTCGGCCAGGAGCCGCGCCAGGTCCCCATCGCGGCGCTCGACCAGGAGCGTCCAGCGCGGATCGCGCGGCGGCTCCCCCAGGCCCGCGACGGTCAGGACGTAGTGCTCCCTCCCAGGGAGTCCGGAGGTGATCTCGGCGACGCTCCCCAGGCGCAGCAGCCGGCCGCGGTCGAGGATCGCCACGCGGTCGCACATCTCCTCCGCCTCCTGGAGATTGTGCGTCGCGATGAGCACCGTCTTGCCGTGCTCCCGCCGCAGCCGCGCGGCGATGAACGTTCTCAGGTGCTTCGCGGCGATCGGGTCGAGGCTGCGGGTCGGTTCGTCGAGGCAGAGGACCTGCGGATCGTGCAGCAACGCGCGGGCGATCGCCAGGCGCTGCTTCATGCCGGTGGAGAAGTTCATGAACTGCTGGTCCGCCACCTCCTGCAGCTCGATCGTCTCGACCAGCTCGGAGGTGCGCCGCCGCGCCAGGGAGGCGTCCAGGCCGTAGAGGCTGGCGAAGAACTCCAGGTTCTCGCGTCCCGTGAGGCGCCAGTAGAAGGAGCGCTCGTCGGAGGTGGCGAACCCGATCGACCGCCTGACCGTGCCGTCGTCCCGGGCCACGTCGGCGCCGTTCACCGTCGCCCTTCCCCCGCTCGGCAGGACCAGGCAGGCGAGGATCTTGAGAAGCGTCGTCTTCCCCGCCCCGTTCGGTCCCAGGAGGCCGAAGGTCTCCCCCTCGCACGCCTCGAACGACACCTCGCGCAGCGCCACAACCCGCTCCGCGCGGCCGAGGGGGCGCAGCGTCATCTCGCGCAGGCTGCGCCGCTTCACGTAGATCTTGGTCAGATCCTCCGCGCGGATCGCAGCCGGCATGGGCGTCCCTTCAGCGACCCTCGAGCCTGCGGGTATTGTAGGTCCGGCGGTACTCGCGGTGCTCAGCGTCGTCCGGGTACGACTCATCGTTCCCGTAGGGATAGCCGGACATGCCGTGGAACGGGAGCGGCTCGACCGTGTCCGGGTGGGCGGTGTAAGGATCCATGTCCTTGCAGTAGCCGCCGGCGTAGAGGAGGAAGCTCCGGACCCAGCGCCTGGGGGTCTCCGGCAGGCCGCGCGTCGGGAACTCCAGGGTCACCTCCTCCCCCTTGCCGAAGATGACGAACCTGTCATCCGCTCGGGCAAGCAGATCCGTCACCCTGCCGAAGCGCGTGTAGTCGCCGGTCATCACCTTGAACGGCTGCGTGTCGTCCAGGATCCCGTAGTCGTAGATCTTCGGCTCGCGCCCGTCCGGGCTGTGCTCGCGCGGGAAGCCCCGCCGGTGCAGGTGGGCGCCTCCGAGCTTCACGTCGTGGACCTTGATCGTCTCCGCCATCCCGCCTTCGTCCAGCGGGCGCGCCAGGAAGATCTGGTCCCAGTAGACGCGCATGTTGGTGCGCAGGCGGAGGCGGGGCGTCCGCAGCGGGCCGATCGAGGAGAGGTCCACGGTCATCATGCGGGGCATCCCGGCGGGGAAGCCCATCGGCTCCATGACGGGAACGAAGGTCCCGTCCTCCCCCTCCGCCTCGAGGACCGGGACGCTCAGCGGGATCCCCGCCTGGTACGCCGCGAAGTTGCTCGACGAGTACTCGAAGTCGACCCAGCCGTAGAGGAACAGGACGAGCCCGCGCTCCTTCGTGATATCCTCGGGGAACTCCAGGGTCAGGTGGTGCATCTCCGCGTAACCCGCCAGGCGGTGCAGCCGGAATCCGTCGGGATAGACCCGGTCGAGCTTTAGGATAGTTTCCGTGACGTCCCGGTCCTGGTGGTCCCGGGCGCGGGTCGGGAAGATCCGCGCCCCCCTCTCGATCGCGAAGAGGCGGTGCGGCGGAGACTCCTTCCCTCCGAAGCGCTCCTGGGGGTAGACCTCGATCTCTCTCGCGTGGTCGATCGCCATGAGCTTCGTCTCGTCGAGGTAGGTCACCTCCTCCAGGTTCTCGAGGACCTGGAGGAGGTAGGCGCCGTCGCGCGGCCGGAGCTGGTCCGGCTCGATCTTGACGTATTCGTCCGGATCCGGCTTCCCGCGCACCCCGGGCGCGATCCACAGACCCAATCCGCCCACGCCGAGGAAATCGGTCACGAAGCCGTACTTCGCGCCGTTCCAGGCGAACAGCACCGGGCAGGAGGACCCCTTCCGATCGAGCTCGCTCGTTTCGATCCGCTGTCCCGCCGGAACGTCCAGCTCCGCCTGGAGGACGCCGCCGGGCCAGAGGAGGCGCACGAAATCGGCGACGCCGCGATCCCGCAGGCCGAAGTGGGCCAGGGGCGGTGACTGCGACAGGTATCCCGCTCCCGCCTGCACCTCGCGCCTCTGCCAGAGCGTGCCGGTCTGGACATCGATCTTCGCGCCGACGCCGTCCTGGTTGCTGCTGAGGCCGCGCGGCCGAACCGCGAGCCAGCGGTTGCGGTTCCCCCCTTCGTTCCGGAGGAGGACCGGCGCGCCGCCGTTGCGCGTCACGACCAGATCCAGATCGCCGTCGCCGTCGAGATCGGCCGTCGCCGCCGCCCGGCCGTCGCTGATGCGCAGCTCCCGCAGCCCGGCGTCCGCCGTCGCGTCCCTGAACCGGCCCGCCCCGTCGTTCAGGTAGAACAGGTGGGCGCTGCCGGTCAGGAACAGGTCGAGGTCGCCGTCGTTGTCGGCGTCGAACAGGACGGCCCCGTAGGAGGACGTCCCGGGCGGCCTCGGGATCTCCCTGCCGGCGAAGCGCCGCTCGCGGGTGTTGAGGTAGAGGCGCGCGGCCCCCGCCGGCCCCGCCGGGAACACGAGATCCGCCAGGCCGTCGCCGTTGACGTCCCCCGCGGCGACGCCCCGCCCGTTCCCCCGCGCCGCCAGGCCGGCCGCCTTGCCGCGCGCCGCGAACCCCGCCTCGCGCCGGTTGTCGAGGAGGAGGTCCTGGCCCCCCGGAACGGAGAGGACGGCGTCGATGTCCCGGTCTCCGTCCAGGTCGGAGAAGACGCTCCCCACCGAGCCGCCGGACGGCCCGGTGATCTTCCACTCCTCGTTCCCCTCCTTGAACCGGCCGTCGCCGAGGTTGAGCCACAGTTCGGGGAGCGCCGCGCCGGAGGCCCCGGGGCCGGGCAGGCGGTTGACGAACAGTTCGATGTCCCCATCATGATCGACGTCGGCCCAGGAGGCCCCCATCGCCAGGCCGCCCGATCCCGGAGCGGGCTGCGCCGGCTTCAGGCCGGCCCGGGAGGTGACGTCCTTGAAGGTCCCGTCCCCCTGGCTCTCGAACAGGGACCCTCCGCCGAGGCCGGCCAGGTAGAGGTCGGCGTCCCCGTCGTTGTCGAAATCGACCAGCGCCGCCGCCGTGCCGATCCCTTCGAAGGCCACCGCCGACCGCGCGGTGACGTCCTCGAACGTCCAGTCTCCCTTGTTGCGGTACAGCGCCGGCCGCGCCTTCTCAGTGGGGGAGGCGTTGGCGAACACGAGATCGGGCCGGCCGTCCCCGTCCAGGTCGCCGATGGCGACGCCGGAGCCGTAGCGCGCCGCCCGGGCGCGGGCGCCGCCGTCGCGCGCCGCCGGCGCCGCCTCCGCCTCTCCCTTGGGCCCGCCGTGGACGAAGGCGATCCCCGACCCGGCCGTGGCGTCGCTGAAGCGGACCGGGACGGGGGCCGGGGCCGGCCCCGGCCCGCCGAAGGCCGAGTAGTCGATCATCACCAGGGCGTAGCGCCCCGCCTCGCCGTACTGGTTGCCGGCCGGCACGGCGAACCTCGGGTTGGCGGCGAGCCTCTGGTAGGCGGCCATCTCCTTCTCTCCCTCGGGGCGGCGCCCCGCCTGCAGGAGGGCGCGGGCGAGCTGGTAGCAGATCGACAGGTTGTTGGGATCGACCTGCCGCGCCCGCTGCAGCTCCGGGATGGCCGCCTCGAACTGCCGCTGCCGCGCGTGCAGCACCCCCAGGTTGTAAAGTGTGTCGGCGTCCTCCTTGTCCAGGGCGCGCGCCTTCTCGAGGGCGGAGAGCGCTTCGGCCGACTTCCCCTCGCCCTTGAGCAGGATCGCCAGGCCGTAATGGCCCTGCGGCAGGTCGGGCTCGAGGCGGATCGCCTCCCCGAAGGCCTCCGCCGCGCGCGCGTTCTCGCGGGCGTACAGCGCGGCGAGCCCCAGGTTGACGAAACCCGGCGCCCAGCGCGGCGCCCATCCCGTCACCCGGGCATACTCCTCCATCGCCTGCGCGTGCTTGAACTGCTCCATCAGCGCCGCACCGCGATTGTTGGCCCGGATCACGGCCTCGATGTCCGCCCCGGGGGCGAGCGGCCCGGCGCCCAGCGCCGCGACTCCCCGGGCCGCGAGCGCGACAGCCGCCAGGAGCGCCAGGGTCGCCGGAGCCGCCGGCGCGGGAAGGCGCGATCTCATGTCCCCCTCTTCAGGACGCGTCCGGCGGCGGCGGGCCGGTTGGCGCCGCCCGAGACGACCTTCGTTCCGTTGATGAGGACTTCCACGATCCCCGCCGCGAAGCGGCGCGGCTCCCTGAAGGT
>JACQNT010000044.1 GCA_016202915.1 Acidobacteriota bacterium | reverse complement strand
GCCCGGGGCCGATCCCGGGCCCGGACGACTGCCGGGCGGCCTCCTTACTCGATCAGATCGATCTGTCGCGGCCCGCGCGGCGCGCGAGCGGCGTCGGGCGCGGGGGCGCCTCCCGCCACGAGGTGCTTCTGCACCGGGCAGATGTCGCGGTACTCGCACCAGGGGCAGAGGGCGCTCTCGCGGGGCGGGTAATCGCGCGCCTCCTCGATCGCGTCGATCACCCCGATCGCCTGCCGGCGGTGCTGCTCGATCTCCGCCGGGGAGCGGCGCGAGATCAGCTCCCGGTCGAAGGCCAGGTAGTGCCAGATGAGGCGGACCTCGCGGGCGTCGGGGAACCGCTCCTGCACTCCCATCTGGTACAGGGTCAGCTGGCGGTCGCGGCGCAGGTCGGCGTCCCTTGGGAGACTGGCCGACGTCTTGTAGTCGTGGATCTCGTAGGTCCCCGGGCCGGCGTGCGCCAGACGGTCGATGTACCCCTGCACCAGGTATCTCGGGGGCCCCTCCCCGTTCCCGGCGACTCCGGCCCGCGCGCCGCTCCCGCCGCCCGCGGCGCCGGGCGCCGCGGGCCGCTCGAGCGTCACCAGCACCCGGTCCTCGAGCCCGAGCGTCGTCGTCTGATCGAACGGCTCGTAGCGTCTGTAGTAGTTCACCAGGCACCGCTCCCCCGCCTGCCGGTAGTGGTCGGCGGTGTGCTCGGTCCGGACGATCCGGACGTTCTCGGAGAACTCCGCCTGCCAGTTGCCGTGGTACAGAGCCACCAGCTCGTCGAGTGAGGGACGTCTGGAAGCCAGGAGGTCCCGGTAGAGTTTCTCCAGGACCTCGTGGACGCGGTTCCCCATGAACGCCTCGATCCCCTGGGTGTCGCGCCTGATCCTGTCGATGTAGCGGAAGCGGTACTGCAGCGGGCACTTCTCGAACGAGCTGAGACGGGAATGGGAATAGACGGACAACCGGCACCCCCGCGCGACCGCCGCGCAGTATATCACCCGCGGCTCGCTTTCCGGGCGGGAATGCTTTTGCTACAATCGGCCGCCTTGGGCGCAATCGTGCCCGGGCAGCGAAACCCTTGGAGGGCCCCCGATGAACACGTCCCCGCTCCGCGGCACGCGCCGGCGCACGGTGTCGTTCGCCGCCAGTCTTTTCGCCTGCGCCGCCTGCGGCGCCGTCCTGGCGTTCGGCCAGAGCGCGACCCCCGCGCCGCCGGCGCCCAAGAAGGAGACCATGGGAACACCGCCCGCGAAGACCGAAACAACCGCCGCGAAGAAGGATGTCGCGGTCATTAAAACCACGCAGGGGACGATCGTCTTCGAGTTCCTCTCCGACGTGGCCCCGAAGATGGCCGAGAACTTCAAGGACCTGGCGAAGAGCGGCTTCTACAACGGCACGACGTTTCACCGCGTGATCCCCGGCTTCATGATCCAGGGAGGGGATCCGCTCTCGAAGGACAACGATCCCAACAACGACGGGACGGGGAGCGGGCCGCGCAAGATGGCCGCCGAGTTCACCACGAAATACAGCCACAAGCGCGGGATGGTCTCCACGGCCCGCGGCCCCAGCCCCGACAGCGGCTCCTGCCAGTTCTTCATCGTGCACAAGGACAGCCCCCACCTCGACAACCAGTACACCCTCTTCGGCCGAGTGCTCGAAGGGTTTGAGGTGGTGGACAAGATCGCCGCGGTGCAGTGCGGCCCCAACAACCGTCCCCTCCAGAACGTCGTCATGGAGAAGGTGACGATCGAGACACGCTGACATGAAGGGGGCCCGGAGGCGAGTCGACTGGCATACCTATTTCCTGAACATTGCCCGCCAGGCGGCCACCCGCTCGACCTGCGACCGCAAGCACGTCGGCGCGGTGATCGTGCGCGACAAGACGATCCTCTCCACCGGCTACAACGGTTCCATCCGCGGCATGCCGCATTGCGACGAGGTGGGGCATGACCTCGAAGGAGACCACTGCGTCGCCACCATCCACGCCGAGACGAACGCCATCCTCCAGGCGGCCAAGAACGGCGTGATGATCGACGGGGCCGAGATGTACACCACGGCCAGCCCCTGCTGGAACTGCTTCAAGCTGATGGCCAACGCCGGGATCAGGAAGATCTACTACGCCGAGTTCTACCGCGATCAGAAGAGCCTCGAGGTGGCGCGGCGCCTGGGGATCGAGCTGATCGACCTCGGCGGCTCCCGAACGGGCGACGCCGTCCCCTGAAGTATCCCCACTTCCAGCGGCGATCCCCGCCATGGCGCGTGGCACAGTTCGGCGCAACCGCGCGGGCACGCGCGCGCCTCACCTCGCGCTCCGTCGCGGCGCCCGCTGAAATCCGACGGGACGGACCGCTCCCTCGCGACGGCCCCGCGCCACGGCACGGACCGCCACCCCCTCCCGGGGATCCCTCCGCAGCCCCATGGGAAGGCCTCCGCGAAACCCGTCCCCTGCTTCCCGGATCGCCCCGGTCAGGGCACGATGGTCAGCAGGATTGCTGGCGACGGCTGGAGGCATCTCCGGCGCCGCACGAGGAGCTGGGGATGCACTACTCCCGTCCCCGGTTGACAGGCCGCGCCCCCGGACCTACGTAGAGCCGGAAAGAAGGAGGGCCCTATGAGGCGGGCAAGAAGGTGGAGGAGATCGACGCCGCCTTCACCGGCATCCTCGAGCGTCACGCCACCGCCGAGGAGGCGCAGCGCTCGCGCGCCTGGAACCACCGCAAGCGCGAGCCCTGTCCCGCCGACTACGAGGAGACGCTCGCCCGGCACGCGACCTGGAAGGCGGAGCAGACGAACGCGCTGGTCCGGGCCCGGCTGGACCGGGCCGTCGAGGAGAGCGGGCGCGTCGCCGACCGCCTGAGCAGCAACCCCGACTACCTCAAGGGGTTCGCGGCCGGCCTCGAGGCCATGAAGTCGATCCGCCCGGAAGGATGCAGCGAACTCTTGGCCGGGGACTTCGCGAGCCTGCCCGCGGCGCGGGGCGGCGCGATGCACGCCTCCGGCGCCCGTGGCGCCAACTCCACCTTGACTCCGCAGACCTGCCGGAGGACCTGCTCCAGCCTCCGCGGTTCCGTTGTGCCGCGACCGAGCAGGTCGAGATCCCGGGTCGGCCGATGAGGGAGTGGAACGGATTTGAGGTGAAAGAGCATGGCCCCCTTCAGTACGAAGTCGCCCGAGTGCTCGGACTCGCCGAGTCGGTAAAGCAGGCGCTCCACGGCGTGCCGAACGAGGAGAAGGTTGAAATCCTCACCTCGTTCTTCGGCCAGGTTGAGGAGACGCTGTTTGACGGAAGCCGCTAGGTTCAGGAGTTGTCTCGGGCTCACGCGAGCGCCTCCAGGTATGGGCGGATCACGGAGACGACGCGGCACGCCTGCGCGGCTCGCCAGAGCTCATCCAGCGATCTCCTCTGTGCGCGGTAGTCCTTCAGCGCCTCGAGGGCCACGTCCAGCCCGATCTTGTTGCGGTACTTGAAGCAGTCGGCCACCGTCTTGGCCGGTGAGGTGACACGCACAGGCACACCTTCCACCCGGACCTCCTCCACCCCGTGCGTCAGAGCCCGGCCGGAGAACCGGACGATACGCAGGGGAGGAACATCCACGCGTGGCTTGCGCGCCTTCACGTCGATGGCCAGCCACACCTCGAAAGGAGACTGTGTGGTGAGCCCGTGGAACCGCAGCGCCGAAAGGAGGCAGACGACACCGTGTGGGACTCGCTTGCAGGCCACCGCCAGCGTGTGATTCTCGGAGGGATCCGCTTCGGAAAGGACGTACATCCCTCGCCCGACACGCTCCAGGCGCCCCCGTCGGTACAGGCGAGTCAGGGTCACTCGAGGGACATTGTGCTTGATGAGGTCCCTGGGGCGCAGAACACCGATCTTTCGCGCCGCTGAAAGAGCTCTGGCTTCGGCAGTCGGGGCGGAACGGCGGATGCCGCGTCCGGAACGTCGGTATATAGACATAGTAACCTACACTATGGAACACACGTGGCGCGATGTCAAACGGGAACACTCACGCTTGGGCCCGGCGTCCGACTGCTGTCAACAGCCGCAGTTCGAACGCCCGATCAGTATGAAGGCGATGACTCCCCACGCAGGATCCGGACTCGCAACCCTCTAATCAACAGCACAACGCGGGGCACGCGGACAACCACCGCTCGACCATGGAGCGCCCGGGCGGCGGCACCTGAAGGCTCGAGCGCCGACCGACCGGCCCTTCACGCCGCCGGCGCGCCCGGCGGTGCGCTCGATCCGCGCTCCCGCCGGCGGGGCGGCTGCGACTGGCAGGCTGCCGGGGACTGACTGAGGCCGGCCCGGTGCCGCTTCCGGCCCGATCCCCGGCTCGGGCCGTCTACGTCCGGCCGGCGGCGAGGGAGCGCAGGGCCTCGAGCGTCGATTCGGTCAGATCCTGCACCTGATAGTCCGGCGGGGGCTCGAACCTGAACTGGCCGGGACGGATGCGGGGGTTCCGGTCGGTGATCCGAAACCTGGCGTCCATCAGGACCTCGTCCCCCCGCATCAGGACCTGGCGCCGGAGCAGCCCGTCGCTCCCGACCCAGGCCCGCATCCGATCGGGGAGGGCCGCGCCGGGTCCCGGGTCCACGCCCGGCTCCGGGACCGCCTCGAACAGGCGCGTCATCACCCCCCGGACCGCCTCCTCCCTCACGAAGCGCACCGTGCCGGGCTTCACGACCTCGAAGACGTCGCGGATCGCCATCGCCTGGTTCGGGAGGGGCCGGCCCCACGATCGCCGGACCACCTCGAGGTCGATCTTCGTG
>JACQNT010000039.1 GCA_016202915.1 Acidobacteriota bacterium | reverse complement strand
GGGGATCGACGAGGTCTGCCACCGCTTCGCGCACTTCATGCCGCCGAAGATGGACCTGGTCACGGACGAGGAGTACGCGAAGTACCGCGGCGCCGTCTTCGCCTTCTACCGCTACCAGGACCGGCTCCTGGGCGAGGTGCTCGCCGGCCTGTCCCCCGCCACGACGCTGATCGTCCTCTCCGACCACGGCTTCATGAACGGCAGCAACCGTCCCAACGAGCCGCCCTACATCGAGGGGGAGCCCGGGCTCTGGCACCGCCGCTACGGGATCCTGATCATGGCGGGCCCGCCGGTCCGGTCCGGCCGTCTCGACACGACAGGCCTCCTCGATATCGCGCCCACCGTCCTCTATCTCGCCGGGCTTCCTGTCGCGGAGGACATGGGAGGGCGGGTGATCCTGGAGGCGATCGGGGAGCCGTTCAAGGCCCGGTTCCCGGTGCGGACGATCCCCTCCTACGAGAACATCGGACGGCCCCTGTCGGAGATGCGCGTCACGGTGGCCGACAGCGGCGTGGACGCGGAGATGCTGGAGAAACTGCGATCGCTCGGCTACATCGGCGGGCCGGCCGGAGGCGCCGGCGCGGAGGACGGCGGCGGCGGGATCGCGGCCGCCGCCCCGGACGGCCAGGCGCTGGTCACGGGGCACCTCAACGAGGCGGGGCTCCACTTCAAGAACAAGGATTACGCCAGGGCGGAGGCGGCGGTGGACGAGGCGCTCGGGATCCAACCCGATTTCGTTTCGGCCCTCTTCCTGAAGGCGCAGATCCAGGCGGCGCAGAAGCGCTACGCCCCGGCGATCGAGGCGCTCCGGAGGGTCATCGATCTCGATCCGGAGGGGGAGCGCGGCGCCTACCACGAGATCGGCCGCATCTACGCGGAGAGCGGGCGCGCGCAGGAGGGCGCGGACCACCTCGAGGCCCTGGCGCGCCGGCACCCGGCGGTCGCCGAGATCCGCAGCGCCCTCGGCTCGATGCTCCTCAAGGCGGGGAAGACGGAAGCGGCCGAGAAGGAGCTGCTGGAGGCGCTGCGGCTGAACCCCGCGGCCGGGGAGCCCCTGGCCGATCTGCACCGGATCTACCGGGGGACCGATCGCATCCTGGCCCTGGAGCCCGTGGTCCGCAAGGGCCTCGCGATCAACGGCAAGTCGGTCGTGCACCGCAACTGGATGGGACTCATCCACGAATGGAGAAAGCAGGTTCCGGAGGCGGAGAAGGAGTTCCTGCGGGCGATGGAACTGGACCCGGACTACGCCGCCACCATGGCCAACCTGGGGGCGCTCTACGGCAGGACCGGGCGCCTGAACGAGGCCGTCGAGATCCTGAACCGCGCCGTCTCGAAGGACCCGGAGAACCAGGAGGCCTGGGTGAACCTCGGGGCCGCTCTGGGGAGGCTGGGGAGGTCGCGCGAGGCGATCGAGGCGCTCGAAACGGCGCGCCGCAAGGGCGTGCGATCGACCACGCTGTTCAACGCCCTGGCGCTCGCCTATCTCCAGGACCGCAAGCGCGACAAGGCGCTCGAGTACCTCAGGGAGTCGCTGTCGATCGACCCCGGCCAGAAGGACGCAATCGATCTAATGAAAGCCGTGAGTCGTTCGTCGTGATGAGGTCGGGGCGCCGCAGCGCCAGGGCGAGCGCGTGCCAGCGCCCGGGATCCTCTCGTTCCACCAGGCCCCTCAGGGCCAGGTAGTGGTCGCGGTACCGGTCCAGGGCTTCCCGCAGCTCGTCCAGGCGCAGCCCGGGATAGCGGCCGGCGCGCGCTTCCGCGATGTTGAAGCCCCAGGCCGCCGCCTCGTTGAAGCGCCTCTCGATCTCCGCCGGGACCCGCCCCGCCGGAGGGACCGTGGTCGTCTCGGCCAGATGCCGCGCGTGGAAATACTCGTGGTCCAGCAGGAGAAGCCTGAAGGCGCCGCTGTGCCCGGCGCGGATCGCCCCCTCATCGAAGACGATGTCGTTCCGCGCGCCGGTGCCGGCGAGCGGGGCGCTCCCCCGGCCGCTCGGGTCGGTCGCGCCGGGCTGGACCAGGGCCATGTAGAGGTTCCGCCTGCGGTGGGGATCGAGCGGACGGAGCGCGCCGATGTACAGGCGGTAATCGGGACGCAGGGAGGAGAGCGCCCGGGTCAGGTCGATGGCGCCGATTCCCGCCGGGGTCGCCCCGCCGCCGGCGAGGGCCATCGATCCGCCCAGCGCCAGCAGCGCCGCGGCGGCCGCCAGATCCCTGCAAAGACGCTCCCCGTGTGCCTTTGGGTGGAATTGCATGAGGCCCACCATGTACGCCGGGAGGAAGCGGCCTGCAATGGGAAACTCTCCCGCTGCGGTCGGAAAGCATCGGCGAGGGCCCCCTATTTACAAACTTGTAATGTGGTATATTGAGCGGCCATGAAACGAATAGGGAGACAGACCGTGGCGTATAGCACGAACCAGCAGGTTGCACGGCGTGTGTACCGCGCGCTGAAGACGCCGAGCGACAGCGATCGCACGACCGACCCGATCCTCGCGTTCCACTTCAAAGAGAAGAACGACTACATCATGATGCGCTGCAACAAGGAGCCGGAGATCAGCATCAAGGGAAGGAACCAGACGGCGGGTGAGGTAAAATTCTTCGCGTACAGTGACTTCAAGGATCATGAAGAGCGCGAGGTCATCTTCCGGCTCAAGGACGACGTCTCGCTCATCGAGCTCTACAGCAAGGGCGCGATCAGGAAACTGACCTGGGACTCATGGGAAAAGTTCTGCCACTGGCTCGAATCGCTGGACGAGGACGGCGTCCAGATCTCGCTCAAGCTCCCCTGCCTGGTTTACGCGAGCGTCAAGGACCAGAAGCCCTCCATGCAGAACTACATCGTCGAGGCGGTGAAGGGCGCCCTCAAGGGCCGCGAGAGCAAGGACGAGGAATGAGCGGTCCCGCGTGCGGGCCCCGCGGTCCCGCCGGAAACCGGTCCGTCCGGCGCCGCGCCGCGGCCCTCGGCGCGCTCCTGCTGTCCCTCGCCGTTTCGGCCTTCGGGTCCGGCGCCGGCGCCGCGGCGGCCGGCGCCGCGCCGCCCGCCGATCCGGTCGCCTTCATGCCGCTCGAGTCGGTCCGCCCGGGGATGGTAGGGACCGCGCGCACCGTGTTCGAGGGGGAGAACTTCGAAGAGTTCGGAGTCGAGATCCTGGGCGTCCTGAAGAACGCCGTCGGGCCGGATCAGGACCTGATCCTCGCCCGCCTGCGCGGCGACAAGGTGGAGTACACCGGCGTCGTCTCGGGGATGAGCGGCAGCCCGGTGTACGTGGATGGCAAGCTGGTCGGCGCCCTGTCGTACCGCGTCGGCCCGTTCGCCAAGGAGGCGATCGCCGGGATCACCCCGATCGCCGACATGCTGAAGCTGGCGGGCGAGGCCGGCGTTTCACGCGGGGGCCGGGTCGGAGCGGCGCCGGACCTGCTCGGCCGGTTCCTCTCGGGCGCCGCCGCGGCGGAGGACAGTGGCTCGGCGCCCCCGTGGCGGGGCGGCCCGTCGGAGCGGCTCGGCGTCCCGGTTTCCGCGGCCGCGCGCCTGCAGCCGATCGGCATCCCCCTGATCTGTTCGGGATGTGACGCGGGCGTCCTGCGCCATTACGCGCCGATCTTCGAGTCGTACGGCCTGGAGCCGGCCGCCGGCGGAGGGATGGTTGAAGCGGGGAAGCCGCTGCCGCTCGCCCCTGGGACGCCGATCGGCGGGGCCCTGGTGACCGGATCCCTGAGCC
>JACQNT010000031.1 GCA_016202915.1 Acidobacteriota bacterium | reverse complement strand
TCGTCGGCGGGGACGGCTGGGCCTATGACATCGGCTACGGCGGCCTCGACCACGTCCTCGCGCTGGGCCCAGACGTCAACATCCTGGTCCTCGACACAGAAGTCTATTCCAACACCGGCGGCCAGCAGTCGAAGGCCACGCCGATGGCGGCGGCCGCCAAGTTCGCCGCCGCCGGGAAGGAGAGCCCGAAGAAGGACCTCGGCCTGCTCGCCATGTCCTACGGGAACGTCTACGTCGCGCGGGTCGCTTTCGGGGCGAAGGACACGCAGACGGTGCGGGCGTTCCTCGAGGCCGAGTCGTTCCCCGGCCCTTCCCTGGTGATCGCCTACAGCCCCTGCATCGCCCACGGGTACGACCTCGCGTACGGCGCCGAACAGCAGAAACTCGCCGTCGAGACCGGCTACTGGCCGCTGTTCCGCTTCGACCCGCGCCGCCGGGCGGCGAGAGAGAGCCCGCTCCACCTGGACTCGGCGGCGCCGCGCCTCGACTTCGCCCGCTTCGCGCGCAACGAGATCCGCTACCGGATGGTCGAGCAGCAGGACCCGGAGCGCTTCCGCCGGCTCCTCGCGGCGGCGCAGCGGGAGGTGACCGCGCGTTTCGCCCTCTACGAGCACCTGGCCCGGGTGCCGGCGTCCGCCTGGACGACCGCCGGGGGGTGAAAGGCGGGACACCATGGATCTCTCAACGACCTACCTGGGGTTCCGCCTCCCCCATCCGCTGATGCCGGGGCCTCACCCATCGTGGACGACCTCGGCATGGTGCGACGCCTGGAGGACGCGGGCGCGGGGCGGCCCTCGTGATGCACTCGCTCTTCGAGGAGCAGATCACGCGCGAGCAGGCGGGCGCCCTCCACGCCATGGAGGCGCACGCCGAGTCGTTCGCGGAGGCGCGGCCCTATTTCCTCCGGCCGGAGGAGTTTTCCCCCGGCCCCGAGCGGTACCTCGAGCAGATCCGCCGCATCAAGGAGGCGGTGCGCCTTCCCGTCATCGGCTCCCTCAACGGCGTCACGCCGGGAGGAGGGCTGGAGCACGCGCGCCTGATCCAGGAGGCGGGAGCCGACGCGCTGGAGCTGAACGTCTATTACCTCGCCACCGACCCCGGCGAGACGGGCGCGCTAGTGGAGTTCCGCGTCCTCGATCTCGTCTCGGCCGTGAAGCGGGCCGTCACGATCCCGGTCGCCGTGAAGCTCTTGCTCTTCTACTCCTCGCTCGCCTCCTTCGCCTGTGAGCTGGACGAGCGGGGCGCCGACGGCTTGGTCCTGTTCAACCGGTTCTACCAGCCCGACATCGAGGTCGAGTCGCTGGAGGCCGTCCCGAGCCTCCGCCTGTCGGACGCGGGCGATCTCCTCCTGCGCCTGCGCTGGCTCGCCATCCTCAGCGGCGGCTGCGTCCGGGCCTCGCTTGCCGTCACCGGCGGCGTCCACGCGCCCGTGGACGCCATCAAGGCGGTCATGGCGGGGGCGGACGCCGTGCCGATTGTGTCGGCCCTGCTCCGGAACGGCCCGGATCACCGCCGCGCGGTCCGCCAGGGAATGGAGGCCTGGCTGGAGGATCACGAGTACGGGTCGCTCCGGCAGATGCGCGGCAGCATGGCCCTCCGCGCCTGCCCGGACCCCGCCGCCTTCGAGCGCGCCAACTACATGCCCGTCCTGCTCGGCTGGCTTGGTCGGCCGCGAACCCCCGCCTCCAGTCGGCGTTCCAGGTGGCCTGGATCGAGTCCCAGGTGAAATCGGTGCGGCGGTCGGCGAAGCGGCGGTTCTCCAGTTCCAGGCTCGTGCCACCGGCTCCGCCGGTGTAGCCGAGCGTGAGCAGCGACCGGTCCTCCGAGGACACATCAGCCCGGTCCTCCCGCAGATCGATCCGGTCGAAAGACCAGTCCAGACGGGGCCGGTTCTCGGCCGACCAGGCCAGCCGACTGAACAGGTTGCGCTTCTGCCGCTCGGAAGCGCCCGAGGTATCCCCCCGCGGGCTCAGCCGCGCGAGGCGGCCCGCCGCTCAACCGCCAGGCGGGGCCGTCGTACACGACCTGCACGAACGGCTCGAGCAGCATGCTGTCGGTGTCCGCCTCCGGCCTGTCGAACGCCGACAGCAGCGCGCGCAGTCGCGCCTGCCAGTAGAGGTCCCGGGCGACATCGTTCCTGAAGTTGATCTCGTAGTTCTGCAGCACGCTTTCTGCGTCCCCGATGCCTCCGCCGGTGGCCTGATAGGTCTCGCGCACGCGCCCGCTGAGCTGCTGCGCCTCGGCCCCCGCTCCACACAGGACGAGCGCGGCGCCAACCGCGATCCAGTCGCGGCGCCATTTCATACCAGGGATGTGGGCAATGCGTGTGCCACAGAGCGCAGCGGCGAAAGCGCCTGCCGGGGCGGCATTTAGCGGAGCGGTTGGCCGAGATCAGGCGAGGGGCTCTAGGGGTTACGGCACTGCCTGAGGAATCTTACGCAGCGCCGAGAGTTCGTCCGGGGATCTGAGGATGGCGGGAGCGCCTCCGGGGGCAGTTTTCATCACTGAGGGAAGAGGCGACCCAGGATCTCCGGGTTCTCCTCTTCGACCGCCAGGAGAGTGTGGCAGTTCTCGCACTCGTTGCTGATCACCTTCCCGTCCTCGCTCGCGTGATCGCCGTCGTGACAGCGGAAGCAGCCGGGGGAGTTCATGTGGCCGATGTGGTTCGGGTAGGTTCCCCAGGTGATCTTCATTTCGGGGAAGACGTTCAGGTCGTGCACGGCGACGAGGGCCTGGCCCGCCTTGCGGATCGACTCCGCCCTGTCGCGAGCCACTTCCGGGAGGTTCTTGCGGTAGTACTCCTCGAGTCGCGCGGGGATCGCCTGCCGGGCCTCCGCCCGCGAAGCATGCGGCCGCGCCAGGGCCTCCACGGCGAGCTTCCTTATGAAGGGGAGGCTGCGGTCGATTCTCCCCACCAGCAGCGCCTCATCCACCTCCTCATCGGGCAGGCGATAGATGTGCGTCGGGCGGTTGTGGCAATCGACGCAGTCCATCGTGCGACCCAGTTTTTCGATCTCCTCCTCGGACGGCTTCGAGGCGCCCGCGGCGAGGTAATCCGTCACCCGGGCTTCCGGATCCTTGAGACGGACGAAGGGGATCGTCTCGCGCGACTCGTCGGCGGCGACGTACGTGATCTCGTTGGCGATGTTCATGTGCCAGTGGATCCCCGAGGCGAACCCCGACTCCGGGCTGCCCCCTCCGACCTTGAGGATCATCACGGTTTTCAGCTCGGCGTTCCTTTCATCCTCGGCGAACCTGGTCTTCACCTTGATGCGGTCGCCGTGGAATTTCTCCGGCCAGTGACACTGCTCGCAGGTCTCGCGCGCCGGCCTGAGGTTCTTGATGGGGACGGGGATGGGCCGCTCGAACGTGTTGAAGGTCACCGCGAAAACCTGCCAGGTGCCCGAGAGCTTCGATTTCACGAACCAGCCGGCCCCCGGACCGATGTGGCAGTCCACGCACGCGACCCTCGAGTGGGGGGAACGCCGGTAGGCGGTGAATTCCGGATCCATGACGCTGTGGCACGTCTGGCCGCAGAACTGCACCGAGTCCATGTGCTCCACGGCGCGGTAGGTGACAGTGGCGAGGATCACCAGGTTGACGAAACTGAGAATGGCGAAGCCGAGAAAGCGTCCCCGGTGAGACTCCAGGTTGAGGTCGAGAACGGGGAACGCTCCCGAGCGCTTCCGCTCGCGCAGGATGCCGATCGGGATCAGGATCAGCCCGAAGACGAAGACGGCAGGGAGGACGAGGAAGACGACCATGCCGATGTAGGGGTTCGAATGGAACCCCAGGAGATCGAGCAGCAGGATGGTGACGATGACGGCGGCCGAGGCGCTCGCCATCACCGTGCCCGCCAGGCTGATCGGGTGCCTGACGCTGGCGCTCAGGACGTACCGCAGCCACCGCAGCATCGACATCGCGGAGAGCCCTCCTGGAGCGAGAGAGATTACCAGAACACCTGCCCGCTGCGGGCCGCGAAGGTGGGACGGCCCGAGCGCAACCGGTTCTCTCCTGGCGTATAGTGCTCGGGACCGACCTCCGACCGACATGACGCGCACACGGAAGACCGGTTCGACGGACAGCATGGCCGGCCGCAAGGCCATCTCGCCGACGCCTCAAGCATCGGACCCCTTCGACCTGTTCGAGACGCTGAGAGCCTACGTCGGCTTCCGGAAGCAGGACTCGGCCTTGCTGGCCTCCTTCTACCGGCACGTGAAGCCTCAGATGGACACCATCATCGACGACTTCTACGCCCGCATCCGGGCCAATCCGCAGGCCGCGAGGGCGATCACGGGCGGGCCGGCCCAGGTCGAGCGACTCAAGAACACGCTGCGTGACTGGCTGGTGCGTGTGCTGAGGGGGCCTCACGACGCGGAGTTCGCCCAACTCCAGTCCCGGATCGGCCACCGCCACGTCGCCGTCGGCCTCCAGCAGTCCTACATGGTCGCCGGTATCTCGGTGATCCGCGAGCACCTGGACCGGATCCTCCTGAAGGCCGGCCCGCGGACCGCGCACCGCAGCGCCGAAATCCAGCGAGCGTACCTGAGATTGCTCGACATCGCCCTCGCCCTCATGCTCGAGACCTATCGCGAGGACTCCCTGAAGAAGATCCTCCTGGCGGAACAGAATGCGACGAGCCGGCGCCTGGCCGCCCTGGGGGAGGTCGCCGCCTCCATCGCGCACGAGATCCGCAACCCGCTCGCCGGCATCAGCGGAGCGATCCAGGTCCTCGGCCAGGAAGGGAACGCCCACGGGTCACGCCGGGACATCCTCGATGAGATCCTCCGCGAGGTGAACCGTCTCGACGGGAGAGTCAACGATCTCCTGCTGTATGCGCGGCCGTCGACACCGAACCGCGAACCGGTCAGGCCGAGGGAATTGCTCCGATCCACCGTGCGCGCCCTCGCCGGTGAGCCGCGTCTCGAAAAGGTCAGGGTCAACATCCGCTCTCCCGGCGACCTGCCGCCGTTCCCTCTCGACCCGGCCCAGATCCAGCAGGTCCTGGTGAACCTCGTCCTCAACGCGGCGCAGGCGATGAACGGCACCGGCGCGATCGACCTGCTGGCCCGCGGGCTGGACGGGGGCTCTCTCGAGATCGCCGTGGAGGACTCGGGGCCGGGGGTTCCGCCCGAGCTCGTCCACGAGATCTTCCGCCCCTTCTTCACCACGCGGCGCGACGGCACCGGGCTGGGCCTGGCCATCTCCCGCAAGATCGTCGAAGCGCACGGCGGCTCGCTCGACGTCGAGGCCCGCCGGGGAGGCGGCGCCCGCTTCTTCTTCGTCCTCCCGCCGCATCCCGGAGAGGGCCCGGACCCGCAGGAGTGAGTCAAATCGCGCAGGTCCGCCATCGCACGGGGATGCCTTCCAGAGCGGGCCCGCTCCCCTCCTCGCTGGCACGTGTGTTGAAACGAAAGGCTCGGCAGCCACGGGGCATTCCTTCAGTCCCCCGGGAGCAGGAAGAGATGCGCATCGGCATCCCGAAAATCATCGGCATCCTTGCGGCCACGATGATCGGCATTTTCATCCTTTGGGAAATCGCCGAGAAGGTGTTCTTGGAATCCAGCCCCGAGGGCAGCCTGGGGATCTTCTATCTCGTGCGAGGCACCTCGACCGCCGCCATCATGGCCGCCCTGGCAGCCTGGCTGATGCTCCGCTACCGGCGGCGCTACGAGGAAATCCTGCGCCGGCAGTCGGACGAGGCGCAGCGGATGCGCTTCTTCTTCGAGAACATCGTCCAGGACGCGGGGGAGGCGGTCATCAGCCTCGACACGCGCGGCATCATCCGCTCGTGGAACCGCGCCGCGGAGGCCATCTACGGGTACAGGGCCGAGGAGATGGTGGGACAGAGGGTCGATCGGCTCGTGCCTCCGGACCTCCTCCAGGCGGGAGAGCTCGAGGCGCTCGCCGAGAACGTGGCGAAGGCGGGCTTCGTCCGAGACCATGAGACGCGCCGGGTGCGCAAGGACGGCACCGTCATCCGCGTGAGGATCACGCGGTCGGTCCTGCGCGACGCGGAGGGAACGGTCATCGGGTCCTCCGCCATTGTCAGGGACATCACCGCCGAGAAGGAGATGGCGGCCCGCCTGATCCAGACGGAGAAGCTCGTCGCCATCGGTCAGGCCGCGGCGAGCATCGCGCACGAGGTGCGCAACGCCCTGGCGGGGATCTCGGGGGCCATCCAGGTGCTCAAGGGAAGCACCACCTGGAAGGAGTTGCCCGAGGGGATCGGGGAGGAGATGGACCGGCAGGTGGCGCGCATTGCCCACATCGTCAACGATCTTCTCAGCTATGGGCGCCCGAGAGCGCTCCACCCCCGGCAGGCCGACATCCACCGGCTCCTCGACAATGTCCTCACCGTCGCCTCCGCCAGCCCGGAGGGGGCCGGCAAGCGCGTGCTGCGCGACTACGAGCAGGGAACCCTCGTGGCCCAGGTGGACCCGGCCTGGCTGGAGCAGGCGTTCACGAACGTCGTCACGAACGCCTACCAGGCGATGGGAGCCGGAGGGACCCTCAAGGTGGGCACCAGGCGCGCCGATGGGACTATCGAGGTCCAGTTCACGGACACTGGATGCGGCATGCCGGAGGGGACGCTGGCCCGCGTCTTCGAGCCGTTCTTCACGACCAAGGTCCGGGGAACCGGTCTGGGACTGCCGATCGTCCGCACGATCATCGAGGCCCACCGGGGCGCCGTGCGGCTCAAGAGTTCGCCGGGCCGCGGCACCACGGTGACACTGACCCTGCCCGGCGCGGCGGGTCAACACGCATAGGAGGCGTCTGCATGCGCACTCACGGAACCGGGCTCCATCTCGCGATCGCGGCGGCGACCTGTCTCGGGTTCGCGGGCCTCCTGACCGCCGCCGAGGCGCAGTATGTCGGTCAGTCCAAGTGCAAGGCCTGCCATCTCAACGAGCACAAAGCCTGGGCCGCGAACGCCCACGCCCGGGCCATCGAGGTGCTCAAGCCGGAGGAGAGGACCAGGGCCGAGTGTCTCGGCTGCCACACGACCGGCTACGGCAAGCCGGCCGCTGCAGGCACGGACTTGAACGGCGTCCAGTGCGAGGCCTGCCACGGCCCCGGTAGCCTCTACAAGTCGATGGATGTGATGAGCAAATCAAAGTATCAGGCCGATCGGGCGTCCGCGCACGCTACAGCCGTGAGGGCCGGCCTGCTCGGGCCCGATGAGAAGACATGCACCTCCTGCCACAACCAGAAGAGCCCGAATTTCAAGGGCTTCGACTTCGCCTCCGCGAAGGAAAAGATCAAGCACTGGAAGTGAGTGAAATCTCGCAGTGGCGTAAAATAGCGCAACCGGTGTACTCACTTCGGTCGGCCGGGGTCACCGGACGGGCTTCAACCGCAGCATTCCCAGGCCTTCCCGGCCGCCGGGCGTGTGGCACGCGTGTTGCCCCGGGTCTGAGCGCGGCCGCGCGGAGGGGGGTTCGCCGGGACGGCCCGGGCGGCGCGGCGCCCGGATGTGGCGAGGAGAGGAGCACGCGCGTATGCCGAATGAGTCGGTCCTGATCATCGAGGATGAAAAGCTGGTCCGCTGGTCGCTCAAGGAGCGGCTCAAGAAGGAGAACTACGAAGTTCACGACGCCGAGACGGGGGCCGCCGGCCTGGAGATCCTGGGCCAGAGTCTGATAGACCTGATTCTCCTCGACTTCCGGCTTCCCGACATGACGGGGCTGGACGTCCTGAAGAAGACCATGACCGCCTGGCCCGAGACTCCGGTTATCTTGATGACCGCCTACAGCAGCGTCGACTCGGCGGTCGAGGCGATCAAGCTGGGGGCCTACGACTACATCAACAAGCCGTTCAACCACGACGAGATGGTGGTCACCATCGGCCGGGCCCTCGAGTCGAGCCGGCTGCGCCGGGAGGTCCGCCACCTCCGCGCCGAGCAGCAGGCGCGTTACGGGCTGTCCAACATCATCGGCCGGAGCCCGGCGATGCAGGAGGTCTTCCGGCTGATCGAGAAGATCGCCATGAGCCAGGCGACGACCATCCTCCTCACCGGGGAGTCGGGGAGCGGGAAGGACCTGGTCGCCAAGGCGATCCATTACGCCTCCAACCGGATGAACCAGCCGTTCATGACCATCACCTGCTCGGCCCTGCCGGAGACGCTCCTCGAGAGCGAGCTGATGGGGCACGAGAAGGGGTCCTTCACCGACGCCCGCTTCCTCAAGAAGGGGCTGTTCGAGTTGGCGGACGGGGGCACCGTCTTCCTCGACGAGATCGGCGACATGGGGGTGCTGCTCCAGGCCAAGCTGTTGCGCTTCCTGCAGGAGAAAACGTTCAAGAGGGTCGGGGGCGTCAAGGACATCACCGTGGACGTCCGGATCATCGCCGCCACGAACCGGGATCTCGGGAAGGCCGTCCAGGACGGGAGGTTCCGGGAGGATCTCTTCTATCGCCTCAAGGTGATCCCCGTCAGCCTGCCGGCGCTGCGCGAGCGCCGGGAGGACATCCCTGCACTGGTGAAGTTCTTCATCGACGGGTTCAACCGCGAGTTCAAGAAGTCCACGCGCGGCATCACCGGGGAAGCCCTCGAGCACCTGATGGCCTATGCCTGGCCCGGCAACGTCCGGGAGCTGCGTAACGTCATCGAGCGCGCCATGATCCTGGAGAACAAGCCGGAGATCGCCCTCGAGGACCTGCCGCGCGAGATCCGGGACTGGGTGCAGCAGGAAGACTCGGTCGTGCCGGACGGCTTCAGGCTCCCCGAGAGCGGGTTCTCCCTGAAGCAAATCGAGCAGGAGATGGTCCGGCAGGCGCTCGACAAGACCGCCGGCAACCAGAGCCGCGCCGCCCGTCTCCTGAGCGTCTCCCGCGACACCCTGCGCTACAAGATGAAGAAGTACGGACTTCTCTGAGCCCGGTCCCCCGGCTCCCCCGCGCCCCGGGTCATCAGGCCGCCCCGCCTCCCCTCGCGTCGACCTCCCGTATCTTCAGATAGAGGCCGCCCAGGAGAAGGCCGATGAAGACGATGCTCACAGCCAGACCCTTGCGGCGGAACTGCAGCTCGGCGAGGGCCCGTTCGCCGGCAGCGCGGGCCGCCCCGGCAGTCTTCACGCCCTCCTCCGCGCGGCCGACCAGCCGCCCCGTGTCGAACGAGTGGATCAGCGCGCGGGTCTCCACTAGGCCGCTGACCCCTTCCTTCTTGAGGGTGAACAGGGCTTCGCTGACTTCCATCCCCGCCCGCTCGGCGCGGGCGAGCACCTCCTGCGCCTCGCCCAGGGCGCCCGCGTACCAATCGATGGCGGCGCGGACCTCCACGCTCTGCCGATCACAGGCGTCGCCCGGCTCGTGGCACTGGCCGCAGACGGTCCCCTCCCCCGTGCCGATGAGCCGGTCCGTGGGATGCAGGATTTCGTGGTTGCCGTGGCAGGTCACGCACTCGCTCGCCCCGCTCGCGTCGAACAGGTCCTTCTTGAACGACTCCCGGAACAGGAGCGCCTCGCGGCCATGGCACTGCCCGCAGACGAAGGCGAGGGAGGTCACGCCGGGAGGAACGGCCCCGTGGTTGCCATGACAATCGTTGCAGGCCGGCGCCGAGAGGTCTCCCTTCTTCAGCAGGGCCGTGGCGTGTACGCTTTTCCGCCATTCCTCCAGCGGGTTCCCTCTCCTGCCGTAGGGCATCATCCTCCCGGGATCGGCATGGCAGGCGCCGCAGGTCGCCGGGACGTTTGTCGGGTAGGCGGGCGAGCGGGGGCTGGAGACCGGCCGGATCCCGTGGGCGCCGTGGCAGTCGGTGCAGGTGGCGACCTTCTCGTCCCCGGCCGCGTTCCTGACGCCGTGGACGCTGGTGCGGTACTCGGCCACCTGGTCCACCCGGGCGGCCGGGTTGAATTTCTTCATGTACCCGGGGTCGCTGTGGCAGCGGCCGCAGAACTCCGCGACGCGCCGGACCGGCGGCCGGGCGACGAACCCCTTCGCGGGGCTCATCGCGGCCTCGGCGTCCCCGGACAGGGAGGGGGCGGGGTCGCCGCCGTGGCAGGCGGCGCAGCCGAGGCCATTGGAACGATGGATGTCGTCCACCCAGGCCTCAACGGGAGTGACGAGCGACTGGGCGGTCCCGGCGAGGGTCCGGTGGCAGGCCACGCAGGAGTCCTCCGGCGGCGCAGCCGCGAGCGTGCCGCCGGGGACGAGGAGGAGGCCCGCGCCCGCGATGAGCAGGACCGGGATGCGCCTGGAACGGAGCCGCCAGGCGAGGGTGAGCGCCCCGGCCAGCACCAGGACGGGCCAGGGCGAGCGGCTGCCGACCCAGGTCATGACGGCCACGTAGGCCAGCGCGACCCAGCCGCCGGCGAGGAAGATGCGGCTGACCTTCCCGTCCCCTTCCCCGCGGTCGATGAGGGGCACGAGGCACAGCAACGCTCCGGCGAGGAGGAACCCCAGGATCGCGATCGCCTCGTACTCGACGCCCAGGAAGGTCCCACCGGGAAGCAGCTTCAGCGTCTCGAACATGAACAGGAAGTACCACTCGGGCCGGATGTCGGCGGGCGCCGGGGCGAAGGGATCGGCCTTGACGCCCAGTTCCCAGGGCGCGTAGGCGGCGAGCCCCGCCAGTGCGGCCAGCGCCAGGGTCCAGCCGAACAGATCGCGCAGCAGGAAGTTGGGCAGGAACGGCATGGCGCGCGCCGGACCGGGTCGCGCCTCGGAGGGCGGGACGCTCATGCCGTGCTTCTGGACCAGCAGCAGGTGCAGGCCCAGGACCATCGTGGTCAGCGCCGGCAGGATCGCGACGTGCCACCCGTAGAAGCGCGACAGGGTCGCCCCCGTCACCCGGTCGCCGCCTCTCAGAAACCTGAGGATCCACTCCCCGATGAAAGGCAGCGATCCGGCGATGTCGGTCCCGACCTTGGTCGCGAAGTATGCCAGCTCGTTCCAGGGCAGCAGGTAGCCGGAAAAGCCGAAGCCGAGCGCCAGGAGGAGCAGCAGGATCCCGCTCACCCAGGTCAGCTCTCGGGGGCGCCGGTAGGCTCTGAGGCAGTAGACCGAGAACAGATGCGCCAGCGCGGCGCCGACCATCAGGTTGGCGCTCCACGAATGGATGGACCGGACGAGCCAGCCGAACTCGACGCGCGTGACGATGAACTGCACCGATTCATACGCCTCGTCGGCGCTCGGCCGGTAGTAGAGCATCAGGAGGATGCCCGTCGCGGCCTGGACGAGGAAGAAGAACAGGGTCATCCCCCCGAGGTAGTACCAGAGACTGTGCCTGTGGACCGGCACGGTCTTGTGGCGCACGATGCCCATCAGGTGGCTCCAGCCGAGCCTCTCGTCGAGCCAGGCGGCCAGGCGGCCCCGTCGCACGTCAGGCCTTCGCGACGTAGATGTCGTCCCCGACCACGTTGATCGTGAAGCGCGTGAGCGGCTTCGGCGGGGGACCGCTGACGTTGGCGCCGTTCAGATCGTAGGTGCCGTTGTGGCAGGCGCACCAGATCTGGCGCAGGTCGGAGCGGTACTGCACGGTGCAGTCGAGGTGGGTGCAGGTCGCCGTGAACGCGCGGTACTCCCCCTCCTCCGTCCGCACGAGGATCCCGGGGTCGCTGCCGAACTTGAAGATCTTCCAGCGCGCGGTAGCGAACTCGGAGACCTTCCCCGCGAGGACGCGGGACGTCTGGGCTTCGGGGATCTCGGGGGGGATGATGAACCGGACCAGGGGATAGGCGATGCTCGCGAACACGCTGCCCGCGCCCGTCCCGAGGATCCAGTTCACGAAACGTCTGCGGGGGACTTTCATGGATCCTGCCCTCCCCTCCCCGCGGGAGGCGCGGGGGTTCCACAGATTGCGAGAGTTTACTCCCTCGAAGGCACTCCCGGTTCGGGCGACTGCTCCCGGCGTCGCTCTCCCGGCGATCCTCGCCTGGCCGGAGACGTGCAATATCCGGACCTCGAAGAACCCTCCCTCGCCGGAGCGGCGGGAGCCGCCTGATGACGTAGCCATCCGGCGTCCGCCGAGGTCCCGGCGTGGGTCTCCAGGCGCAAAAAGGACCGTGGCCTGCGTCAATCCGCGCAGCCGGAAGAGGCAGGCGACGAAACTCCCGGAGCTCCCTTCCGGAAAGGTGGCTCAAAGCCGGCCCCCGGAGCGAGAGAGGCTTCCGGCATGCGTGTTGCTCTTCACGTCCGCGGGGGACGGGACGGCCGCACGAGAACGCGATGAGCGCGATGCCACGGGTCGACTATAGCCAGACGCCCTTCCTGATCATCTGGGAGACCACACAGGCCTGCGACCTGGCCTGCCGCCATTGCCGCGCCTCTGCCCAGCCCGACCGCCATCCGCTCGAGCTCACCACGGAGGAAGGGGTTAATCTCCTCCGCCAGGCGGCCGACCTCGGCACGCCGATCTTCATCCTGAGCGGCGGCGATCCCCTGAAGCGGGCCGACCTGTATACGCTCATCCGAACGGGCGCCGATCTCGGCATGCGGATGGCGACCATCCCGGCGGCCACCGATCTCCTCACCGAGGATGTGGTGGTCCGCCTCAAGGACGCGGGACTGAGCCAGATGGCGCTCAGCCTCGACTTTCCCAGGGCCGATCTGCACGACGCCTTCCGCGGCGTTCCCGGCGCCTATTCCCGCACGATGCAGGCGGTCGCGTGGGCGCACAGACACCGGCTGCCTCTCCAGATCAACACGACACTGTGCGGCGAGTCCCTGCCGTACCTGGAGGAGATGGCCGGGCTCGTGAGGCGCCTGGGGGTCGTCTTCTGGGAGGTCTTCTTTCTCGTTCCTATGGGGCGCGGAGCGAGCCTGCGCGGCTTGAGCGCCCCGGAGTGCGAGGCGACCTTTGCCATCCTGTACCGCGTCCAGAAGAACGCCCGCTTCCTGGTCAAGATCACGGAGGCCCCGCATTTCCGCCGCTACGTCACGCAGCGCGAATGGGAGGAGTCGGGCCGGGCGGCTCACGACCGCCGTCCGGTGCGGGCCCTTCCCTCTCAGCTTCTTCGGACCGAAGGCCCCGGCCACACCATCGGCCTCGCCTCGCGGGGGGTCAACGCCGGCAACGGGTTCCTGTTCATCTCCCACAGCGGGGAGGTCTATCCCAGCGGCTTCCTGCCGCTCAGCGCCGGGAACGTCCGCGGTCACAGCCTGGCCTGGATCTACCGTCAGTCCGCCCTGTTCCGCCAGCTGCGCAGGCCCGATGAGCTCAAGGGCATCTGCGGCCTCTGCGAGTTCAACGGCATCTGCGGCGGCTCGCGCTCGCGCGCCTTCGCCCTCACGGGGGACTACCTGGCGAGCGACCCGTGGTGCGTCTACCGTCCGCAGCAGCGCGAGGCGGCGGGGACCGCACCGCCCACCGCCTGATCGATGGCGGAGGAAGGAGCACGACGATGAGCATCCGGAATTCCTCCATCGCGGCGGCCGCCCTGGTCCTCGCGACCCTAGCGCTCGCCGCAGCGCAGGAAGAGGCGCAGCAGCCTCCGGTGCCCGCCCAGGTCCAGCAGCCCAAACCTCCGGCCATCCCCGAGGCCGAGAAGAACCGGCGGAACCCCGTCCCGCCCCTTCCCGAGGCGATCGAGTCCGGGCGCAACCTCTTCTCGTCTCAGTGCTCAATGTGCCACGGTGCGAAAGGGGACGGCAAGGGCAATCTGGTAAAGGAGTTGGGAATCAAGGTCCCCGACTTCACCGATCCGAAGCAGCAGAGCAGGCGAACAGACGGCGAGCTCTTTTACATCCTCAGCCGCGGCCACGGGGAGATGCCGGCGGAGAAGCGCCTGACCGAGCAGCACAGATGGGAGATGATTCTCTACATCCGCACGCTCGCCGCCGGCGCCGCGAAGCCGAAGCCCTGAGCCCCCTCTTGACGCGCCGGGAAGGGTGAAGGAATATCGCCGGCGCTTCTTGTCAGACGATCCCGGTCGGCGGGGGGAGGCTCCATGCGGCACGGCCCCGGTCCACGCGTTGTCCTGGCTGCGATCCTGCTCTGGGCGGGCGTTCCCGTCCTGGCGGGCCCCGGGTCCGCCGGCGCCGGCGCCTCCCCCTACGAGCCCGCGAAGAGCTGCGGCCGCTGCCACGATGCCATCTTCAAGTCCTGGTCCGAATCGCCGCATTCCCGGTCGGCCGCCAGCCCCGCCTACTTCGAGGCGCTGCGCCGGACGGTGGAGACGGCGACGGACAAGGACGGCGCCCGTCGCGCCTGCGTCTGGTGCCATGCCCCCACCACGCTAATCACCGGCGACCTCGAGTTGCAGCAGCCGATCTCCCGCGAGGGTGTCACGTGCGACTTCTGCCACACGGTGGTGGACGTTGACATGGAGAAGGCGGAGCACCCCTTCGTTCTGGAGCCTGGACGGGTCAAGCGCGGGCCCTTCGAGTACTCGCGCATCACCGGACATGCGTCCGCCTATTCCTTCCTCCACCGCGCCAGCCCGCTCCTGTGCGCCTCCTGCCACGAGTTCACGAACGCCAATGGCGTGGTCGTGCTCTCCACGTACAGCGACTGGAAGGAAGGGCCGTACCCGGCGCGTGGCGTCCCCTGCCAGGATTGCCACATGGCCCCCGTCCCCGGATCCATGGTCAAGGGAGGAGGCGGCAAGGACGCCTTGCGTGTCATCAACCTGCACCGGGTCGTCGGCGGGAGCGCGCAGAGCCAGTTGAAGCGCGGGCTTGACCTGACGATCGAATCGGTGAGGCGCAGCGGGGGATCGGCCGAGGTCTCCGTCGTCGTCGCCAACGTCGCCGCCGGCCATCCCGTGCCCGGCGGCCTGGCCACCAAGAGCCTGATACTCTCCGCGGGGGCGGAGATGCCTGACGGCCGGGTCGAGCACCGCCAGGAGAGGGTCTACCGCCGCGAGCTCAAGGACGCCGGCGGCCGCGTCCTCGGCACGGTCTCCGACCTGTTCCTCCGGGCTGCGTCGGTCGGTCGCGACAACAGGATCCGGCCGAAGGAATCGCGCCGGGAACGGTTCGGCGTGCCGGTCCCCCAGGGCGCCCGGGCGGTCGTGGTCCGGCTGGAATACCGCGATTCCTCCGATCCCCGCGGCGAGCCCCGGACGACGCTGATCACCGAGGCCCGGCACAACCTCTCCACCCCCTGAGCATTCCGGCCTCGCGCGCCGGGCACCGGCCCGCCGGTGCGGGAATTCGCCCAGCCGCTCATCCACGGCACGCCGTGTGCGACAGTAAGCGGAGGTTGGGGGCTGCGGCGTGATTCGCCGGCAGCCATCCACTCGAATCTACGGAGCCTGAGCATGAACGCGCGGCGGAGCGTGCTCTTGGCGATAGCGCTTCTGGCCGGCCTCGTATCGGCCGTCCTCTTCGCCTCGACCGTCATCCCGACCTTCATGGAGCAACCCGGGACGCAGCCGGTACAGGCGAACCTCGAAAGCCCGGACAAATGCGACAACTGCCACGGGGCATATGATCGCTCGGTCGAGCCGGCCTTCAACTCGCGCGGGTCGATGATGGCCAATGCGACGCGCGACCCGATCTTCTGGGCCGCCCTGGCGGTGGCGGAGCAGGACTTCGTCGCCAACACGACCGCCTGGAGCAACCTGATGCCCGGGACAACTCCCGAAACGGGCGGCGCGGGGGACCTGTGTCTTCGCTGTCATACACCGGATGGCTGGCTGGCCGTTCCACGCCGACGGACGGATCGGCGCTGGCGAGCAGCGACTTCAACGGGGTGACCTGCGACCTGTTCCACCGGCTCGTCGATCCGGCCACCTCCGAAGGAATGTCGCTCCTGGATCCCGACCGGCAGGCCCACTGGATCAATCCCGACACCGGGCAGGTCGAGGGGTTCTACGGCAGCGGCCAGTACGTCGTGGATCCCGGCACCGCCAAGCGGGGCCCCTTCGACAACACCGAGGCCCGGCATCAATTCATATCTTCCGCCTACCATAGGCCGGGCGACCTGTGCGGCACCTGCCACGACGTGAGCAATCCCGCGGTCGGATCGCTCGCGCCCCCTTCTCCTATCCGCCCTACGCCTACGGCATCGTAGAGAGGACCTACAGCGAATGGAAGGCGAGCGCCTGGGATGCCTTCCTGGTGCGCAACTTCGCCGGCCTGCCGGCGGATCTCAAAACGGCAGGTGGCGCGGCGGAGTGGGCGTCCCATTTCCCCGACTACAACTCTTCGGCGACTCCGGAGTTCAACCCGCTCAGGACCTACTCCTGTCAGACCTGCCACATGGCCCCGGTCACGGTGCAGGGATGCAACAAGAACCCCCCGATCCGGACCGACCTGCCGCTGCACGACCAGACCGGCGCGAACACCTGGATCCCGGAGGCGATGATCTGGCTCTCCGGCCAGGGGAGGCTGCGCGGCGGGCCGCTCACGACGGAACAGATCGAGGAGCTGCGCGATGGGCAGCAGCGCGCGCTCCAGACGCTGCGCTGGGCCGCCACCATCCAGGCCGAGACGGCCGCAGATGGGGCTCTGCTGGTGCGGGTGACGAACCTCTCAGGCCGCAAGCTGCCGTCCGGATACCCGGAAGGGCGGCGTCTCTGGATCAACGTTCGGTTCCACGACGCCGCCGGAACGCTTGTCGCTGAGGTCGGCCGCTACGACCCGCCAACGGCCGAACTCTCGCGCGACACGCGTGTCTATGAGGTGGCGCCCGGCATGACCCGCGACTGGGCCGCGACGCTCGTCTCCGTCGGATACGACCCGGAGATGCCCCTCGCCTTCCACGAGGATGGCACCATCGAGCTCACCCTTGGCGACCTGGCCTCCGGTCAGGCCGGGAACTTCCTGGAGACCTTCCACTTCGTCCTCAACAACAGGGTTCAGGAGGACCGGCGGATCCCGCCGTACGGCCTCCAGCCGGCGGAGGCGACGAAGCGCAACGTGCTGCCGGTGCCGGCCGACGCCTACCCGCTCCTGCCCGACGGGACCTACCGCCACTGAAACGGGCTGCGCCTGCCGGTGCCGGCCGGGGCGGTCCGGGCCGACGTCAGCCTTTTCTACCAGAGCGCCTCGAAGGAGTACGTCACGTTCCTCCGCCACGCCGACCGGACGACGACGTCGGGGGCCGACCTCTACGATGCCTGGCGCGCCACCGGCATGTCGCCCCCGCAGTTGGTGACGACCGTCTCCTGGGCCGCGCCTCCGCGCGCCGGTCCGCCCGCGTCGATCGAAGACCTGCTCATCGGCGCCTTGACCACGGTCGATCTGTCCTGGTCTCCGGCGGCCGGGGCGACGGCGTACCGGGTGTACCGGTATAGGACGCCGGACCGATCCGACTCGCCTGTCGTGCTCGCCGCCGCCGGCACCTCGGCTTCGAACGACGTCCTGCGCGACGGCGCCGACTACTTCTACGACGTGCGGGGGACGAACGCCTGCGGCGAGTCGCCCCGCCGAGCAGACTCTCGGCCGCGAAGATCCGGTGGTCGCAGGAGAGACGAGGGCGCCCCGCCCTTCCGGACGGGGTGCCCTCGTCTCTTCCTCGGCCCGCCTCAGTAGCGGTAGCGGAGCACGAAGCTCAGGATGTGGTTCGTGTAGTCCCTGAAGTCGAGCCCGAGGAACAACGCCTGCGCCATCGAGGTGTCCTGGTCCGGCGCCCCCATGTACGGCTCGTTGAAGTCGCTGGCGAAGTTGCTCTCCTCCCAGCTCTCGTACCAGTAGCGCAGGCTGTAGTCCAGGTTCGGCCGAATGACATGCGTGAGGGCCGCCACCGCCAGGGTCAGCGTCGTCTTCAGCTCCGGGAACTCCGTCAGCGATGTGTTGCCGGAGGCGGCCCCGCCTGGGACAAAGTGGGTCTCGATGTTCCCGATCCCCTCCGAGCGTGACGCGTCCAGGCGCAGCCGCCACTTCGCGTCCTTGGTCAGACCGGCCTCGAAGCCGAGGCTGGCGGTCGCATACTCGTCCTCCGTGTCGCTCCCCCAGTTGTCGAGGGGGTCGTCGGTGCCGACGCCGCCGGAGACGTTGCGGAAGCGGGTTTCGAGTCCGTACTCCCACTTCTCCCAGGCGTAGTCGGCGTACAGGTTGAAGCGCTCCGTCGGGCTCAGGGCCACGCCCAGCGTATAGGTGGTCGTCTTGTCCTTCGTCCGGCCGGCGAGCAGGATGTCGTAGGTCTCCGGCGTGCCGAACGGAGCGATCCTGTCCTCCATGACCGAGAAGGAGGTTCCAAGATCCTGCCCGGTCTCCGGATCGAAGTAGTCGTCATCCTGGCGGGTCGTCTCGACGTAGAGGGAGAACTTCTCGTGCGGCGTCCAGTCCACCAGGAGGCCGGCAGCGTCCCGGTCGCGGTCGGTCCAGTAGAAGCGTCGCATCCCTTCGTTGAAGGCCGCCTCGGCCGGCTCGCCGATGGGGAACGAGTCCTCGAAATAATGCGTCTCGTACTCGTCGGCCCGCCGCTCCTGGTGCCGGAAGGTCGTCCGGATCCCGAACCGGGCCCCGACGTCGAAGTCGAGCGCCAGCTTGTAGATGTCCTCGTCGGAGTTCTTGACGGCGGAGAACTCGCGCTCCATGCTCTCGCGCTCGAAGCTCAGGGTGCCGACGAACCAGGAGCCCGGCGTGTACCCCAGCGAGAAGCCGGCGTTGCGCCGCTCGTAACCGTACGGCAGGCTGCGCCGGGCGATCCGGTCGTCGAGCATGCCGTTGCCGTTCGCGTCGCAGACGTTCAGATTGCCGCAGAGAGGAAACTGGTAGTCGGTCTGCACGTAGTCGGCGAACGACAGGCCGGGGGATTCGTTCTTGAGCTCGAACGACTTCACCCAGGCGCTCCAGCGAAAGTCCTTGCTGGGGCGCGACGACACCCGGATCTGCCCGGCGGTGGTGTCGTGCTTGCCATCGTAGCTCGTGGCCGGCAGCGCCGCCGGGCTCAGCTCCGAGTTGATCGTCATCGGCAGGAACGCGTCGTCCTGCGTCGTCTCGATGCGGGAGAACGAGGCGTCGATCCGCGTCCGGCCCGGCAAGTTGAGACCTCCGAACAGGGAGACGCGCGCCCAGTGGTTGTCGGCGCCGAGCAACATCCGGCCCCGGCTCGGGTTCGCGACGCTGGCACTGACCGCCGTGTCGTTCAGGAAGAGCTGGTTGTCCCAGGTCAGCGACTTGAAGGCGGTCTCGAACGTCGAGGCCGTGACCTGGGCGCCGACGTTCAGGCGCCTGCTCGAGTACTCGACCGCCCCAGTGACCCAGTCCGTCCGGAAGTCATAAGGCGCCGCCACCTCCGCCGGGGCCAGGGTGAAGAACATCCCCAGCGTCTGGGGCGTCGTCCCGTCCCGGCGCTCGCGGTTTCCCGTGATCGAGAAGGTCCAGCTCCGGGTCGGCGTGAACTCGAAGCCGACGCCGCCGTTTCGTCGCTCGTGTCCGATGAAGACCTCCTGGGCGCCGGCCGCCACGCCGAGCTGCACGACGCGGCCCTTGGTGCCTGCGTCCCAGATCAGGTCGGCGTTGGCGTCGGTGTTGGGCGTCGTCCCGGCCTGGACGGCCGACTGGAAGCTGTCCTCGAGGGTGAAGACGCCGCCTCCCTGGTTCGTGAACAGGGTGAACGCCTGGTCGGTCCACAGACGCCTGTTCTCCGTCCACCGGATGGTGCCGCGCCAGACGTCGGTGTTGCCGAACTCCACGCCGATCCGCTGGTCGCGCTGGGTCAGGTCGTAGGCATCTACGTCGAAGTAGAAGCGTGGCTTCGGCGTCCAGGAGAAGACCAGCCGCTCCGCCACAACGCCGTTCGGGACATCGCGGTACTCCTCGAACTTGGCGGCGCCGGGGTTGTCCTCGTCCACGAAGTACTGCGGGCCGAACGTCACCTCGCCTTCCACCTGGTCGGCTTCCTGGGCCCGCAGAGAAGGAGCGACCAGGGCGAGGCTCAGGAGCACCAGGAACCCCTTGGCAATCCGCCTGCCGTGCGTCATGTGCGGGCCCTCCCTAGCGATGGAAGCGCATGCCGGCCGGGTGGTTCGAGCCGTGGATCTGCGAGTGGCAGTTCAGGCAGCCCCGGTCGAACATCCGGCTGTTGGGAAAGAACTCGGGCGCCACCGAGGCGTCCGAGTAGGGCTGCGTCGGGTGCCGCGCCTCGTCGTGGCATTGCTGGCAGATCCGCGGCTGCTTGGCGATCTGCATCCGCGGGTGCAGCGAGCCGTGCGGATCGTGGCAGTTCAGGCAGTTCTCGCGCACCGGCGGGTGCTCCCAGAGCATCGGTGCCCGCTTCTCCGCATGGCAGGAGTAGCAGTTCTCGTTGACCGAGTCCTGCTTGAGGAGCGTCGGGCCGGTCGTGCCGTGCGGGTTATGGCACGAGGTGCAGGTGATCGTCCCCTCGCGCATCGGCATGTGGGCCGAACGCATGAGGGCCGCCTTGCGTTTCAGGTGGCAGGTGCCGCAGGTGGCGAATTCGGTCTTTTTCGTGAGAAGCGCCTTCGGCACGGCGGCGTCGGCCGGGTGATGGATCTTGTGGCAGGTCAGGCAAGACAGCCCCCGGCCGTCGTGCGGGCTCCCCTGCCAGTGGGCGCGGTCGCCGCGCTCGTGGCAGGTCAGGCAGACTTCAGACTGATCGGCCGCCGCCAGGTTTCCGAGGTTGCGGATCTTCTCCTTGTCGCCCTCACCGGCGACGTGCGCGCCCCCGGGGCCGTGGCACGACTCGCACCCCGCGACCCCATCCCAGTTCTTCGCCTGGGTGCGGCCGTGCGCGGTGCGAGCCAGGGCGGTCGCCTGCTCTTCGTGGCACGTGGCGCAGGCCTCGGAGCCGACGTATTCGCCGGCCGGCGCCGCAGCGGGCGGGGGGGCACCCTCCTCCTGCGGCGCTCCGCGGGCGACCACGACGGCGAACGCCGTCGCGAGGCACGATGCCCCGAGGGCCGATTTCAAAACCCTGCCGGACTTGCGGCTGCGCCTCATGACGCCCCTCCCGATGAGCGTGAAACCCCACAGCACCGTGCGGAAAAGCTCTCTGCGGGCGCGCGACGATGCCCCGGTGGCGGACTACAGATCAGGCGAACGCCCGTGTCAAGAGGGGTCGATCCACGGTCGTGTCATCAGCTTGGCCGCTGGGTCCCTCGCGATTGCCCGCCCCGCACCGCCGATCCGATAAGCATTATCCATGCCACGGCCTGGGCGTCGACGCGTCGGAGGAACGGTCCTTGCAGCGCCATGGAATGGATGGGCGCGCAGAAGACATACTCCGGGCCTAATCCTCCCAGAGTGATCCTCGGGCACCGGTCACCCGGTCTGTGGCCCATCCTAGCCTGGGCGATGATGCTCGCCCGGACGGCTCCGGCTGTCGCGCAGTCCGCAGCCGACTGTCTCGGCTGCCACTCTGACCCGTCCCTCGTGCTGGAGAGGCAGGGGTGCACCTTGTCCCTTCATGTCGATCCCTCCCGGTTCGGGCGTTCGGTGCACAAGGATCTGGACTGCGTCGCCTGCCACACCGGGCTCAACCCGGATGAAGTTCCGCACGGGCGGAGGATCGAGGCGGTCAACTGCCTGAATTGCCACGAGGACGCCCCGGCCGCCCATCGCTTCCACGCTGCCATGGCGGCGGCCACCGGCAATGACGGCGGGCCAGGCGTCTCATGCAAGGAGTGCCACGGTACGCACGAAGTCGCCTCCCCGACGTCCTCGGGCGCGAAGTATCACTCCTCCCGTCTCGCCTCGTCCTGCGGGGAGTGCCACGAGCCGGTCGCGCGGCAGTACCTCGAATCGGAGCACGGGCGCGCCTTCAGCGCGGGCGTGCAGGGGGCCCCGGGGTGCCTCACCTGCCACCGGCACCCGATCACCGATGCCCGGACCGCCGGGGAGCCGGTGGAGCGCAAGGTCGCCCAGGAGAAGATTTGCCTGTCGTGCCACCTGGACAACCCCGAGGTCCGGGCCCGCATGGGACCGGAAGCCGGCTTCATCGCCGGCTACGAGAAGAGCGTCTACGGGAATGCGCTCCTCATGGGGAACGCGGCGGCGGTCAACTGCGTGGACTGCCACGGCAGCCACGAGATGAAAAAGGGATTCGAGCCGACGGCGCGAGTCAACAGGCGGCAGATCCCGGAGACCTGCGGGGCCTGTCACACGGCCATCGCCCTGGAGTTCGAGCGGAGCGTCCACGGAACCGCCGCGCGCCGGGGGATCGCGGAAGAGCCCGTGTGCACCGACTGCCACGGGGAGCACAACATCCTGTCACCTGACGATTCGAGGTCGCCAGTCGCCCCCGCGAACGTGTCGGCCCAGGTCTGCTCCCCCTGCCACAGCTCCCTGCGGCTGTCGGAAAAGTACGGCCTCGCCAGCGATCGGTTCCGGACCTTCGCGGACAGTTACCACGGCCTGGCGATCCGCGAGGGGTCTCTCGAGGTCGCCAGCTGCGCGAGCTGTCACGGGGCGCACGGCACACTCCCCTCCTCCGATCCCGCGTCGCGCGTCCACAAGTCCAATCTCGCCTCCACCTGCGGCGCCTGCCACCCCGGGGCCAGCGCGCGCTTCGGCGCGGGAAGGGTCCACGTCCTCCTGGCCGACGCCCAGGAGCCCGTGCTGTACTGGATCGCGACCGCCTACCTCGCCGTCATCGTGGTCGTGGTGGGCGACATGTTCCTCCACAACCTGCTCGATTTCGTGCGCAAGGCGCACGGGCACCTCCAGGCGCGGAGCGAGGGAGCCGTCGAGGAGCCGGCCGGCCGCGCCCTCTACCTCCGCATGACCCTGGGCGAGCGCCTGCAGCACGGCGCGCTGGTGCTGAGCTTCACGCTCCTCGTGGTCACCGGGTTCATGCTGTAGTATCCCGACACCTGGTGGGTGCAGGGCATGGGGAGGATCGGCACGCGCCTGTTCGAATGGCGCGGCCCCCTGCACCGGATCGCCGCCATCCTGCTGGTCGGGGCCTCCCTGGCCCACATCGCCTACCTGGCCTTCACCGCCCGCGGCGGGGAATTCCTGGGCGAGATCGCGCCGCGGCGGGAGGATCTGACCGACGCTCTCGCCGTGCTCCAGTACAACCTCAGGCTCACGGACACGAGGCCGCAATTCGGCCGGTTCAGCTACGTCGAAAAATGCGAGTACTGGGCCCTCGTCTGGGGGACTCTCCTGATGTCGCTGACGGGGCCGATCCTCTGGTTCGAGGAGACCTTCATCGGGCCCCTGAACAAGCTCGGCTGGGACGTGGCCAGGACGATTCATTTCTACGAAGCCTGGCTGGCGACGCTGGCGATCCTGGTCTGGCACACCTATTACGCCATCTTCAACCCGGACGTGTATCCGATGAACCTGGCCTGGCTGACGGGAACGATCAGCGAGGCGGAGATGGCGAAGGAACACCCCCTGGAGCTGGCGGAGATTCGCAGGCGCCGGGCGGAGGAGCAGGCGCGCGCGGCGGAGGCGGAGCGGCGCGCGCTGGAAAAGTAGGCTGCGGAGGATTCCCCGGAGATTGCTGGGAATGACGCACCGGCCACGAGGCAGAATCCGGTCGGGGCATCCCGCTTCTGGAAGCGGTGAATCTCAGCGGCATCCCGGAGTACCGGGTCGCCGACGCCTGATTCCCGGGCCTGGGGGCTCGTCGGGCCGTCCCTCCTCGCGCCCGATTCACGGTCGCCAGCGAAGCTCCGGCGGCGCTTCGAAGCTCATCGACTCCAGAACCAGGAGGTAGCGGAGCGCGACGCGGCGCGCCTCATCCCACAGCCCGTTGAGGACCCTGCGGTCCAGCTCCCCCAGGACCCCGAAGCAGCCTCCCGTCTCGGCGAACCCCCGGCAGAACACGCAGCGGCCGGTGGCCGGTCCGGCGGACGTCGCGAGTCCCGGATCACCCCTGGCGCTTCTCCCGACCTCACCGACGCTCGCCTTCTTCTCGGCCATCGCCTCGTCGCAGAACTCGTCCATGACGTTCGCCAGGGCGCGGACGCCTCCTTCGTCCCGGGCCTCAATCCTCTCAAGTATCAGCCGCCACCGGTGGATCAACTCCCGGCGGGCCATCTCCCATCGTTTTCTCCTGCCCTCGTCCATGGCTCCGACCTCCTGACCCTCGCCGTCAACGCCTCATGCGAAAATCGTGCTAGGAGAGCCCACCTTGGCCAGGGAATGACGGGCGACTTGCTGAGAATCACTCAATCCTGGCACTCCTCTTGCTCAACGACATGGGCGGGGAAGCCTCGGGAACCTGCTGGTCGAGGTGTTCGGGGGCTCGGAGAGGAGAATCGCGATGGTGAAACAACCGCAGGAAGCCGCAAGGAAGACCTCGGGCCCGCGGAGGATTCTGGTCGGGACGGACTTCTCGCGGGCGGCGCGCCAGGCCCTGGTCCAGGCCCGGTCGCTGGCGCGCGAGTACGAGAGCACCCTCTACGTCCTGCACGTCATCGAGGCGCGGGACCTCCCGGAGCTGTCCAGGCTCGCGGAGGTCCCCGAGAAGCGGTTGCGCGAGATGCTCGGACGCGAGCGACGGGAACGGCTGGAGGCGCTCCTCCACGAGATGGGCGAGGTGGGGGATCCGTCTCGGATCGAATTGATCACCACCTGGGGCCACCCTTTCGAAGAGATCCTGAAGAAAGCCATGGACCTGGGAGTGGGGTTGATCGTTCTCGGCACAGCCGGGCACACGGCGGATCTGGAAAGAGCCCTGTTCGGGAGCACGGCGGAGAAGGTCCTGCGGGCCGCGCCCTGCCCCGTCCTCTGCGTGCCGGTCGAGTGATCAGGCCCTCACGGGCAGAGCGCGTAGAGCCGCAGCGTCCCGTCCGCGCCCGGGTACGTGTCGGCCCTCGTGTCGTCGCAATCCCGCGCCGGGCCGTTCCGGCAGGTGGGAGCGCCCGGGTCTCCGTACCCGTCCTGATCGAGATCCAGGCAGGCGACGGCTCCGCAGTCGGTGTCGGTGAGTGCGTCGTAAAGGAGATCGCCGTCGTTGTCCAGCCCCCCGCTGTCCGGCGCGCCGGTTGATCGGTTCCAGAAGTCCTCCTTCCCGTCGGTGTTGCACGGGTCCTTCTGGAGGACGTCGGTGAGGGAGTAGTAGGCGTGAGACCGGCTCTCGGGCGGCGGGACGGGATCGCTGCCGTGACACGTACTGCACAATCATCCGCTCGAGTCCGGCGGGACGCCCGCCCGTGCATGATGCAGCCTCAGGCCGGCTCCTTTCGTCTCGCCCGTGTCCAGCGGCTGGCCGTGACAGCCGATGCACCCCAGCCCCCCGACGACGCCCGATGAGACGAGGCGGGGCACGTCCCCCGTGCTGGTGTGGCAGAGCCTGCAGGTCCCCGTCGCCTTCTCCTCGTGGACCCCGTGCAACACACCCCGTTTCATGAACCCGCCCACGGCGAGCTCGTGGCAGGAAGCGCAGTTCCCGCGGCCGTCGGGCTGTGTCGTGTCGGAGTAGAAATCGTACGCCCCGCTGTCGGACGGCAACCCCATCAGGGCCGCGGCCCCCAGGAGCATCAGCGTCGTTTTCAACAGTTGCCTGGTCAAAGCGCCCATCGTCTCCTCCTTCGCCCGAACCGGGAGCGGCAGCGAATCGTCTGCCGCTCCGAGGGTTCCGCGCTCGCCGGTGCCCCCCGGCGTGGCGATCGATGCAAACACCGTGCGCGCGCCTGGCGTGCGATACTCTCGCCAGCATGGCGCGTGAAAACGACAGCGCGAAGGAAGAGCTCGGGCGGAGGCCCGCCCGCTCGGGGCCGTCGCACTATCTCCACGGGACGTCGGCGAAAGAACAGCGGCGCCTGTCACTGATGAACGATGTGGTCAACCGCGGCTCGCTCGCCGAGCTGGGGGTGCGCGGCGGGGAGAGGATCCTGGAATTCGGGAGCGGCCTGGGGCAGATGGCGCGCGCCATGGCGCGCGCCGCGGGGCCCGGGGGGCGCGTCGTCGGCATCGAGCGGAGCCGCGCGCAACTGGCTGAGGCGCGGCGGCTGGCGCGGGCGGCCGGCGAGGAGCACCTGGTCGATCTGCGTCTCGGAGACGCCTCGGCCCCGCCGCTGCGCCCCGGTGAATGGGGGTCGTTCGACGTGGCGCACGGGCGCTTCATCCTGGAGCACGTGCCCGACCCGCTGGCGGTGGTCCGGGCCATGGTGCGGGCGGTGCGGCCCGGGGGGCGGATCGTCCTAGAGGATGACGATCACGATGTCCTCCGGCTGTGGCCCGAGCCGCCGGGGGTCATGGCGCTCTGGCGCGCCTACATCCGGGCGTTCGAGAGCCTCGGCAACGATCCCTACGTCGGCCGGCGCCTGGTCTCCCTGCTGCACCGGGCGGGAGCGGCCCCGCGGCGCAACACCTGGATCTTCTTCGGGAGCTGCGCTGGGCACCCCGATTTCCCCCTCCTCGTGGGCAACCTCCTGTCGCTCCTGCGCGGGGCGCGGGCGGGGATCGTCAACGGCGACCTCCTTGACGACCGGGCGTTCGAGGCCGCAACGGCGGCGGTCGAGGACTGGAGCGGCCGCCCCGACGCGGCGTTCTGGTACGCCATCGCCTGGGCCGAGGGGATCCGCCCCGAGGCGGGACGACGTTCGACCCGGCGCGGCACGCACGGCCCGGCGGGCGCGGGACGACGGACAGGGTAAAATGCCAGAGATGCGCTCCAGCATCTGCTTCTCTTCGTTCGCCCCTGCCCGTTCGGCGGCCATCCTCCTCGCGCTGCTCTTGGCCCCCGCCGCGCCCGCGGCGCCCGTCAGCCGGGAGATCTACAAGGACATCCGCGGCCGCTACGAAGGCCTGACGCTGCGACTCCGCATCGACCTGAAGGCGGGGACGAGCGCGGCGATCCCGAACGTCGTCAGCCTGGACGGGGTGGGGTACGGCAGGGAACGGGCCCCCGTGGTGTTCGGGAGGATGGAGAAGGTCTACCTGGAAAGGATCACGAGCGAAGGGTCGACGCGGCTGGGCCTGACGGTGTACCGCAGCCACGAGGAGGCGGACCGCCTTCGCGCCAGCGCCATCCCGCAGCCGACCACCGCCAACCCGAACTTCGGACGGACGGTCGCCGCCTTCGCGCAGCAGGGGAGCACTTCAATCGTTCTCGAGCTTAAAGCGGGGAAGAAGGATGCGCAGGGCCAGCGGCAGGAGATCGAGACCCTCCTCGACCGAGTGTTCTACCGGGAGGAGCCGGGCCGGGAGGAGATGGAGGAGTTCGTGCGCCGACACCGTGGCCTGCCCGTCTCGCGCCTGCGGTCCGTCACCGGCCTCGACGTGGAGGTGATCCGTCGGATCCTGGACGAGGCGGCCGCGCCTCCGGAGGGGACCGGCCCCTGACCGCCGGCGCGCCGCGAACCGACGACCTGCCCCCCCTGGGGATCCACAGGATCGGGCCGGCCTGAACCCGAGAGGCGGAGGGGGACCGGGAGTCGCTCAGTCGAAGCGCACCCGGACGAAGTGCCGCTTGCCGACCTTGACGAGGTGGGAGGCGCGGGCCGTGGCCGGGATCTCGCGCTCCGGGTCGGAGAGGCGATCGCCGTCGAGCGACACCCCCCCCTGCTGGATCAGGCGCCGCGCCTCGCCGTTCGACTTCGCCAGGCCGAGGGTGACCAGGAGCCGCGGCACCCAGATCGGCTCCGGCCCCGAGGGGAGACGCACCTCGCGCACCTCCTCCGGGCTCTCCTTGCGGGCGAAGACCTTCTCGAACTCGGCGGCCGCCGCTTCGGCCGCCCTCTCGCCGTGGTAGTCGGCGACGATCCTCCGCGCCAGATCGGCCTTGGCCTGCTTTGGATGGAGGTCGCCGGACTGGACCCTCTGTCGCAGGGCATCGATGTCGGCCGGCGCCAGGTCGGTGCACAGCGTCCAGTAACGCCACATCAGTTCGTCGCTGATCGACATGATCTTGCCGTAGATCTCACGCGGCGGCTCGTTGATGCCGACGTAGTTGCCGAGCGACTTGCTCATCTTCTCGACGCCGTCGAGACCCTCCAGGAGCGGCATCGTCAGCACGACCTGGGGCTCCTGCCCATACTCCCGCATCACCTCGCGGCCGACGAGCAGGTTGAAGGTCTGATCGGTACCCCCCATCTCCACGTCGGCATGAAGCGCCACGGAGTCGTACGCCTGCGCGAGCGGGTAGAGGAACTCGTGCAGGCCGATCGGCTGGCCGGCGCGGTAGCGTCGGGCGAAGTCGTCGCGCTCCAGGAGGCGCGCCACCGTGTACTTCGAGGCGAGGCGGATGAACCCCGCGGCGCCGAGTTTCCCCAGCCAGCGGCTGTTGAACTCGACGACCGTCTTCTCCGGATCGAGGATCTTGAAGACCTGCTTCCTGTACGTCTCGGCGTTCACCTTCACCTCGTTGGGAGTCAGGACGGGGCGTGTCTTCGACTGCCCCGTCGGGTCGCCGATCATCCCGGTGAAATCGCCTATGAGGAACACCACGCGGTGCCCCAGGTCCTGGAAGTGCTTCATCTTGCGGAGGACTACCGTGTGGCCCAGGTGGAGGTCGGGGGCGGAGGGGTCGTACCCGACCTTGACCGTGAGGGGCCGGCCGGTTGCGCGAGAGCGCTCCAGCTTGCCGAGGAGCTCCTCCGCCCGGATGATCTCGGCTGCCCCCTTCCGAAGGTACTCGAACTGCTCCTGGGCCGGACGGAAGACCTGGCCGGCGGCCGGCGCACGGCGGGCCGGCGGGCGGGCGGGGGCCGATCGGGAGACCCGCGGCGCGCTACCGCCGCCTCCCTTCCTCGCCCGCGCTTTGCCGGGATTCCCGGGTCCCATCGCTCCGCCCCGCGCCCCGGAAGCCGGCCCCCGCTGAAGGAGGGGCGCGGGCGACCGCAGGCGGGGGCGCAGTGTACTACAGCAGTCCCTTCTCCTTGAGGCTGACGAAGCCGCGCGGGCTGACGATCAAGTGGTCGTAGAGGCTGATCCCCATCAGCTCCCCGGCGCGCGACATGGTGCGGGTGAACTCCACGTCGTCGCGGCTGGGATCGAGGCTGCCGCTCGGGTGGTTGTGGGCCAGGATGAAGGCCAGGGCCGAGTTGATGATCGCCGGCTGCAGCACCTCGCGGGGATGGGTGCGGGTCGTGTTCAGGCTGCCGACCGACACCGTCTCGCGCGCGATCAGGCGGTTCTGCGAATCGACGTAGAGGGCGACGAGGTGCTCCTTGCGCGCCTTCCTGAGGTCGCGCACCAGGGCGTACGCCTCGGCGGGTGAGCTCACGCGCGGCTCGTCCGCCGGCGGCGCCTGGAGCCGCCGCCCCAGCTCGAACGTCGCCAGCATCTGCCCCGCCTTGATCCGCCCCACCCCGTGGTTGCTCGCCCATTCTTTCAGGGAGAGCTGCGGCAGGCCGGAGGCGCCGTACTTGCCGACGAGGTCCTCCGCGATCTTGATGACGTTCTCCCCCCGCGTCCCGCTCCCGAGGAGCACGGCCAGAAGCTCCGCGTGGTTCATCCCCCGGACGCCGAACCTCAGCAGCTTGTCGCGCGGCCGCAGGACGCTCGCCGGCAGCTCCTTCATGCGGCGCTGCCTCCGGATCGGCTCGCCGGTCGGCGGCGCCTCCCGGGGATAAAGCGGCTCGTTCATGCCGTCCGGCGAAGCAAGCGCCGTGCCGCGCCGCCAGATGCGC
>JACQNT010000010.1 GCA_016202915.1 Acidobacteriota bacterium | reverse complement strand
GTGCACGCCGACCGGAGCAAGATCAAGCAGATCATGTACAACCTCCTCAGCAACGCCGTCAAGTTCACGCACCCTGGCGGCCGCGTCACACTGCGTGCGGCCGGAGAGGGCGGCGTCCTCAGGGTCTCCGTCAGCGATACGGGGATCGGGATCAAGGAGGAGGACCAGGAACGGATCTGGCAGGCGTTCACGCAGGTGGACGGGTCGTACGCCCGCAAGTACCAGGGCACCGGGCTGGGCCTGACCCTGGTGAAGAAGTTCGTGGACATGCACCGCGGCCGCGTCCATCTCGAGAGCCGGTTCGGAGAGGGGAGCGTGTTCAGCTTTACCATCCCGAACGCGGCGGGGCCGGAGGAGGGCCTGACGCCGGACAGCGCCACGTCCGGGGGACACGTCAACGCGCTGACACCGGCGCCTCCGGGCGACGGCGATCTGATCCTCGTCGTCGAGGACAACCCGACAAACATGAAGCTGGTTCGCGACCTCCTCAGGGCGCAGGGGCACCGCGTGGTGGAATCGACCACGGGCGAGGCGGCGCTGGACGCCTTGAAGTTCATCCGGCCGCACCTCATATTGATGGATATCCAGCTGCCCGGGATAGACGGGCTGCAGGCGGCGAGCGCCCTGAGGGAGAACCCGGAGACCGCGGGCATCCCGGTCGTCGCTCTGACGGCACACGCCGTGAAGGGGGACGAGATCAAGGCGCGACAGGCGGGCTGCGTGGGGTTCATCCCAAAGCCGATCGACACGGTCGAGTTCCCGAAACTGATCGCCGGGTTTCTGCGGGCGGGGCCCCTCGCCCCGGAGCGCCGGGAGGTCTGGATGTGACCGCCCGGCCTGAGGGAAATCCGTTGACCCAGGCGACGCCCCCGCGTCCCGCTTCGATCCTCGTCGTGGACGACGATCAGAGGAACGTGCGGTTGATGGAGTCGATTCTCAAGGCCAGCGGCTACTCCGTCCTGAAGGCCGGCGACGGAGAGGAGGCGCTGCGCCTCGTCGAAAGCCACGCTCCCGACCTGATCCTCCTCGACGCCATGATGCCGAGGATGAGCGGCTTCGAGCTCTGCCAGAGGCTCAAGGGGCGCTACGAGACCCGGCTGCTGCCGATCATCATGGTGACGGCGCTCAACGCCCTGGAGGACAAGGTGCAGGCGCTGGAGATCGGCGCCGACGATTTCCTCAGCAAGCCGATCAACAAGGTGGAGCTGCTGGCCAAGGTCCGCTCGATCCTGAGGGTCAAGGCGCTCCAGGACGCAGTGGAGCGCCAGAAGGCGGAACTCCTGGCGAGCAACAACGCGCTGGTGCGGATGCAGGGCTTCAAGGAGTCGATGATGCAGATGGTGGTCCACGACCTCAAGAACCCGCTCGCCAGCATCATGGGGAACGCGCAGCTCATGCTGATGCAGAAGGCGCAGCTGACCCCGGGGCGACTGGAGGAGCTGCTGCAGCGCACCCAGGAGAGCGCTCGCCAGCTGATGCGGATGATCCTGAACATCCTGCAGATCGGGAAGCTGGAAGAGCAGAAGATGCCGCTGCGCCTGGAGCCTCTGGCGCTGCACCAGGTCGTTCAGGAGAACATCGCCGAGATGTCGGGCCTGAGCGCGCGGGACGGCATCGGCCTCGCGAGCCGGGCGCCGGACGATCTCCCGCCTCTCGTTGCCGACCGGGAGCTCGTCGGGCGGGTCGTCGCCAATCTCCTGAGCAACGCCCTGAAACACACCCCGGCAGGGGGGCAGGTGGTGGTGGACGCGCGCCAGGAAGGGGAGGAGATCGTCCTGACCGTCAGCGACACGGGCGAAGGAATCCCCGAGGAACTGCAGCCCCACATCTTCGAGAAGTTCGTGGCGGGGCAGGGGGACCACAGCGGCCGCATGCTGTACGACTCCGGGCTGGGGCTCACGTTCTGCAAGCTGGCCGTGCTGTGCCATGGCGGCAGGATCTGGCTCACCAGCAGGCCGGGCGCGGGGACCACCGTGTTCATCGCCTTGCGCCGGCAGGGGCCTCCAGCCCGGAGTTGGGAGGCGGCAGCGCCGCCGGCGCCGGGCGCCTCGGCGGCTTGACGATGCCCGGGGCGGGCCCTATCTTCAGCGCGTATCGAGCGGCACGCAGCCAGCAGGAGGCCTTGTGCCCTTGACGTCTTCCAAACCGGATCCGGGGGCGGCGATCAGCGGCTACTGCCCGCCGCCGGCGCTGGCGGAGGTGATCCGCGATCTCTACCTGGATGAGCGGTCCGGGGTCCTGGTCCTCAGCCGCGGCGGGGCGGAGAAGCGCGTCTTCCTCGACCGCGGCATGATCCTGACAGTGTCCTCCTCGCTCGAGGATGAGCGGCTCCCGGCCTTCCTCGCCGGCCGGGGGCTGATCCGGCCGGAGGAGGCCGCAACCCTCAAGGGCCTGGATGATCGCCAGGCGGCGGAGGCCCTCCTGAAGCGCGGGCTCCTCTCGGCCCAGGGGCTGCAGGAGGCGAACCGCGAGCTCGCGCAGCAGATGCTTACCGCGCTGTTCCGCTGGGATGGCCTGGAGTACCGCTTCGAGGAAGGAGCTGTGGCCACGGGGCCGATCGAGACAAACGTCGTGGTCAGCTTCGAGCTGATCATCCGGGCGTTGCGCGCGATGGCGGGGTTCGACCAGATCAAGGCGGCCCTGCTGAGCCAGGACCGCGCCTTGCGCTTCTCCGACCAGATGTACCTTCCCTTCGAGCAGCTCGCCCTGACTCCGATCGAGGGGTTCCTCGTCTCGCGCGTCGACGGGCAGACGAAGCTGCGCGACATCCTCGCGCAGACGCCGTCGTCCGAGGAGGCGGCGGCGGCCCGCTTCCTCTTCGGCCTCCTGATCCTGGGGCTGGCGAACTTCGTCCCGGCGATCGGGCCGGGGCCGCTGAGCTGCGGGGATCTCGTGCGCGGCGAGGAGGAGAAGAGGCGGCGCGAGGACCGCGAGAAGGCGGAGATCCTGGATTTCTACCGGCTGGCCCAGGGAGGGAAGCCGCGGGCGCTCCTCGGGGCGTCCGAGGACGCCACCTCCGACCAGATCAAGATGGCCTACATGGAACGCAAGGGGCGCTACCAGCCATCCCGCTTCCTGAAGAAGGTCCGGCTCGACCTCAGGGAGGAGCTGCAGATCATCGAGGCGCGCCTGCTCGAGGCGTTCCTGGCTCTGCGCTCCGACAAGCTGGGCGCGGCGCGCGCCACCGGCGCCGGCGCCGATCGCCTCGTGAACCTGGACCTCGAGGCGCTGTCGCTGCGCAAGGAACTGACCAAGACCGAAAAGCAGTCGGTGGAGGAGGAGCGCGCGCGGATGGCGGAGCAGTTCTTCGCCAAGGCCCGCGACTACTGGAAGATGGGAGACTATTTCAACTGCATCCGGTATTGCGAGTTCGCCAGCGGCTACAACGACAGGAACGCCGGCGTATTCAGCCTGCTCGGCCAGGCGTTGTCCCGCAACCCGGACTACCGCTGGCAGAAGCGGGCCGAAAGCGCCCTGGTCCGGGCGGCCGAGCTGGAGCCTTTCAACCCCAACCACCTCGTCCTCCTCGGGGAGTTCTACCGGGCCCACGACCTGTACGCCAAGGCCAAGAAGGAATATGAAAAGGTGCTGGCGCTCGTCCCGGCCCACCCGCAGGCCCGCCAGGCTCTCGAAGATCTCGCCAAGGTCAAGGGCTGACAGACCGGCGCCACGGGCCGGCCCGTGCCACACCGGGAACTGGGATCCTCCGGGGGGCCCGGGATTGACAACGTCGGCCCCGGTGCTATAATTCTTCGTCCGCCTGGATTTCACTGACATGTACATAGAAACAAAGGAGATAGGGCCCGAGGGCCTGATCGTTGACCGTGTGATTGAAGCATTCCAGTTGCGCCTGCGAGACAGCGAAGAGATCCGCGTCGGCCGGTCGCGCCTCTCGGGGGAGCTTCTCAAGGCGGGGGGAATCTCCTTTTCCGGCGACATCGAGACGTCGGCCACGCTGCCGTGCAGCCGCTGCCTTGAATCCTATCCGCTCCCACTGGACCTGCACTTCAACCTGCTTTACACGGTCCGCCCGGAGCACGCCACGCGAACAGAATCCCGGGTGGACGAGGAACGAGTCACCATGACCCAGTTCGATGGCGGGCGGATCGACCTCGCGGCGCTCCTGGCGGAACAGGTCTACCTCGGCCTGCCGCTCAAGCCGCTCTGCCGCGCCGACTGCCGGGGGCTCTGCCCGCAATGCGGTACGAACCGCAACCAGGGCACCTGCGGGTGCCAGGAGGCCAGGGCGGAGGATCCGCGCCTCCTCATCTTCAAGAAGCTCCTCTGAAGGATCACAGGGACACGCCCGATGCCGAACCCGAAACGACGTCACTCGCGCGCGCGCCGCGACAAGCGCCGCGCCCACGACAGCCTCACCCGTCAGTCCCTCTCAAGGTGCCCGAACTGCCACGAGGACAAGCTTCCCCACCGGGTCTGCCCGCACTGCGGATGCTACAAGGGGAGGGAAGTCATCGAGGTCGGCGAGGCGTGAGGCGGGCCCCGGGCAGGCCGCGCCGGGGGAAGGCCCTCGCATGGACATCACTATAGCGCTCGACGCCATGGGCGGCGACTACGCGCCGGCGCACCCCGTCGCCGGGGCCGTGCTGGCCGCGCGGGAGTATGGCGCGCGTCTCCTCCTGGTGGGACGATCCGCGGAGATCGAGGCGGAGCTGGCGCGTCACAGGACCTCGGGGCTGCCGCTCGAGGTCGTCCACGCCAGCGAGGCGGTCGGGATGGATGAGTCCCCGGTGACCGCCTTCCGGCGCAAGAAGGACTCCTCCATCCGTGTGGCGGCCACCCTGGTCCGCGACGGGCGGGCGCACGGCGTCGTGAGCGCCGGGAACACCGGCGCGGTGATGACCACGGTCAAGATGATCTGCGGTGTCCTGGAGGGCGTGGAGCGCCCCGCGCTCTGCGCGGTCGTGCCGAACCTCCGGGGCCCTTCCGTCTGGCTCGACGTCGGGGCGAACGTCGATTGCCGCCCGGACCACCTCGTGCAGTGGGCCATCATGGGACACCTGTACGCCAGGGAGGTCCTGGGCGTCGCCAGTCCGCGCGTCGGGCTGATGAGCATCGGCGAGGAGGACAGCAAGGGGAACGAGGTGACCCGCGAGGCGTTCCGGCTGCTCAAGGACGCGCCGCTGAACTTCATCGGTAACGTCGAGGGGCGGGACATCTTCAACGGCAAGGCCGACGTCATCGTGTGCGACGGCTTCATCGGCAACGTGTCCCTCAAGGCCGTGGAGAGCGCCGCGGAGGCGATCCTGCACTTCATGCGGGAGGAGATCTCCAAGTCGTTCCTGGCGAAGCTGGGATACCTCCTGGCGCGCCCGGCCTTCCGCAATTTCCGCAAGAAGGTGGACTACGCGGAGTACGGGGGCGTGCCCCTGCTGGGGATGCGGGGGGCCTCGATCATCTGCCACGGCGGGTCGTCGGCGCGGGCCATCAAGAACGCCGTGCGCGTCACGCTCGATTTCGTCCGCAACGGGGTGAACAACCGGATCCACGACGAGATCGTGAAGATGACGGCCCGCGAGACGCGCGTCCCGCTCACCGGCGGGACACCTTTGAGCCTGGGAGACTGATCGTGACACGAACGGCCGTGCGCGCGGTCATCCGCGGGACCGGCTCGACCCTGCCGGCCAGGGTCCTGACCAACGCCGATCTGGAGAAGATGGTCGACACCTCGGACGAGTGGATCACCACCCGCACCGGGATCCGTGAGAGGCGCATCGCCGCGGACGACGAGCCGCTGTCGCTGTTCGCCACCAGCGCCGCCCGGGAGGCGCTCAAGGCGGCCGGGGTCCCCGGCGAGAAGGTGGACCTGATCATCTGCGCCACCGTCACCCCCGACATGCCGATCCCGGCGACCGCCTGCATCATCCAGGACAACCTCGGGGCCCGCGACGCCGCGGCCTTCGATCTTTCGGCCGGCTGCACCGGGTTCATCTACGCCCTCGCGGTGGCGGACCGGTTCGTGGCGTCGGGCTCCTACCACAACGTGCTGGTGATCGGCGCGGAGCTGCTCTCCAAGTTCACCGACTGGAAGGACCGCGGCACCTGCGTCCTGTTCGGCGACGGGGCCGGCGCGGTGGTCCTGACGCCGGGCGAGGCCCCCTACGGCGTGCTGGCCACCACGATGCGCGCCGACGGCACGATGGCCGACTTCATTTACGTCCCGGCGGGCGGGACGCGCGAGCCCGCCTCCGAGCGCACCGTGGCCGAGGGGCGCCACTACATCCGGATGCGGGGCAACGAGACCTTCAAGATGGCGGTCCGGTCGATGGAGGAGTCGTCGCGGGAGGTGCTGGCGTGCGCCGGGCTGACGCCGCAGGACGTGAGCCTGTTCATCCCCCACCAGGCCAACCGCCGGATCATCGACGCCGTCGGCAGCCGGCTCGGCCTGCGGGAGGACCAGGTCTACGTGAACATCGATCGCGTCGGCAACACATCGGCCGCTTCGATCCCGGTGGCCCTCGACGAGGCGGTCCGCAAGGGTCTCGTCAAGCGAGGGGACCATCTCCTGTTCGCCGCCTTCGGCACCGGCCTGACCTGGGGCGCGGCGGTCTGCACCTGGGGATGGTG
>JACQNT010000038.1 GCA_016202915.1 Acidobacteriota bacterium | reverse complement strand
CGGTCAACGAGTCCCCGGGCGGCTGATCGTCCGCGGGCCACGCATCGGCGTCGAGTACGCCGGCGCCTGGTCGCGTCAGCCGTGGCGGTTCGGCGTGCGTGGATCGGCGTCCCTCTCCCGGCCGTTCCCCGACCGGCGCGACAGAGCCGCGCCTCAGGCCTCGTAGGTCAGGATGTGCCTGTCGAGAGCGGGGTAGACGAAGTGGAACCGCCGCTCTCTGATGAGCGTGGCGCGGATCGAGCGGATGGTGCGCGGGACGTATTCCAGATACGATCGCCTGCCGCGGACCGTCGCCATGTAGCCGAAGGTCCCCAGGTCCTTGACGTTGCGCTGCAGCGCCATCAGGTCGAAGTCACGTCTGAACTCCTCCGGCTCCAGCCGCAGGCGGCCGATCAGGTGCTCGATCATCTCCTGGACCAGGCCCTCATCGAGGTCCAGCGAGGAGTCCCTGAGGAGGGACGCGGCGTCGTACGTGTACGGCCCCATCCTGGCGTCCTGGAAGTCGATCAGGTGGAGGCGTCCCCGCCGGACGATCAGGTTGCGCGACTGGAAGTCGCGGTGGCAGTATACCCGCGGCATCCGGTCGCAGGTCTCCGCGAGGTCGTCATAGAAGGCGCGGAGCAGGGCCTCCTCCGGCTCGCTCGGGCTCTGCCCCCGTAGCCCGCGGATGAAATAGCGGTGGAAATGATCCAGCTCGAAGAGGAACCGGTCGCGGTCGAGGGCGTTCCCGGAGGCGAAATCGCCCGGAAGGAGCGCCCGGGCGCCCTTCTCCTGGAAGAGGACGATGAGATCGCAGGCCTGCCGGTAGAGCCGCCGGGCGTCGGGCCGAGGCTTCGTCCGGGAGGATCGCCGGGGGGCCGGGCCCGCCCCCCTGCCGAGGAGGTGCTTCTGCAGCGAGACGTCGCCGAAATCCTCCATCAGGACCGCCCCCAGGGTGTCGCTCGCTCCCAGGATGCGCGGGACGGGGACTCCGATCGACCGGAGAACCCTGTGGTTGCTGTACAGGGGTGATGCGGGGTGCAACGGCTCGGGGTGGATCGCCAGGACCGCCGTCTTCCGTCCCGAGGTAACGCGGTAAAACGTTCTGGTCGAAGCGTCTCCGGCGATCTCGTGAAAGGAGCAGGGGCGGCCGATCACCCCCTCGACGAACTTGGCTATCCCCTTCCCGATCAGAGGATAGGCTCGATCGGCCTTCACAGCCCGGTCACCCAGCAACTGCCGATCCTCTCGAAGCGCCTCCTCGTCCCGCCGTGGCCTTCCGCCCGCAGGAAGATCTTCCCGGAGAGCGAGACTCCCGGCGGGACGTACACCCCGGAAGTGACGATGCATTCCGACAGGCTCGTCCCCTCGCCGATCCGGGCGCCGTCCCAGACGATGGTCGACCGGAGCGAGGCTCCCTTGCCGATCTTCGCTTGCCTGCCGATGACGACCGCGCCGAGCAGCGCCCGGCTTCCGATGATCGTTCCGCGTCCGATCAGGATCGGGGGCTCGAGGACGGCGTTGGAGGGAGGGCTGGCGTCGTCGAGGTAAATCCCCTCCGCTGCGCGCAGCCGCGCGAGGCCGGGGACCTCCCTTTCCCTGAGCAGGGCGAGGGAGCCTTCGAGATAGAGGCCGGGTGTCCCGAGCTCGCGCCAGAACCCCGCGTGGACGAAGGCGTTGATGGTCCTTCCGGCGGCGATCAGGCGCGGGTAGACGTCGGAGTTGATGTCGCTCTTCCCGGCGGCGGGCATCTCGTCGAAGATCTCCGGCTCGAAGATGTGAACGCCGGTGAAATGGAAGCGGCCGGCCCCGGGGACCGGATCCCCGGGAGGCCTCCCCGCGATCCGCGCGATCCTGTACTGCTCTGCCGTCTCGACGATCCCGTAGTCGGCTCCGGGGCGGGGAGGGGCGAGCACCAGGGTCGCGAGGGCGCCGGCCTGCCGGTGCTCCCACAGCGCCGCCCCGAGGTCGCAGTCGCTCAGGCTGTCGCTGTTCACCATGATGAAGGTCCCGGCCCCGCGCAGGAGCGGCTCCGCCTTCTTCAGGCCGCCGGCGGTGCCGAGGATCACCGGCTCCTCGGAGTAGCGGACCACGATCCCGTGGCGGCTGCCGTCCCCGACGATGCCCCGGATCGAATCGGGCTGATGGTGGAGGTTGATCACCGCCTCCGTCACGCCGTGCGCCTTCAGATGATGCAGGGCGTGCACGATGATGGCGCGGTTGAGGAGGGGGAGCGACGGCTTGGCCCGATCTTCAGTGAGGGGCCGCATCCGTTCGCCGAGGCCGGCGGCGAGGATCATGGCCCTCATTTTGCTATTACACCATAAGTCTGCGTGGCGACAGTCTCTGGAGTGGCCGAAAAATATGGCTGCGCAGGGCATAGGTCTGGAGAATTCCTCTGATCAGGAGAGGCCAGCTTTTGTGATGATCGCAACTTCAATTTCCCGGAAGGGAAGCCGCGCAGCCCGTGTCCGCCGGCGATCATTGATCAGGGGGCGTCGAACAACATGTCTTTGAGGGGAAGTCCCTTCCCCTTCAGGTAGTCCTGATAGAGGGCCAGGTAGCTCTTGGTGATGTAGTCCGACGGCTTGTAGCCGAGCTTCCCGGCCACTTCATCGATGAGGCTTTTCGGACCTTCGAGCTCGAGAAAGGCGCCTATCGGCGTCTCATCCACCGTGACGATGAGATCCGCGTACTCGTAAATCGATCGGTACTTCTGATACCGGAAGAGAGGGCGCATCCCAAGCTTGGAGACGATCGCCGCCACCGTGTCCCCCGAGCTGACCGAGACCTCCATCTCGTCGCGGACCTTGGCGCCTCCCTCGACGCGCGGCGCCTCCTTGTAGGTCATGGTCGATCCGCGTTCTTGGATTCGCACGCGAAGCATCGCACCTCTGGTTTTGAGGGCGAAATCCGGAAAGTCGTATAACTGGTTGTCCTCGAAGTCGCGCGGCTGCGACAGTCTGGCGCCGATGCTGGCGAGCCGCGGGGCGATGTCCGGCAGGCTCTCGACGCGCAGCTTGATCTCGACCTCGGTTTTCTTCATGCTGCGAACCTTAGCAGAAAATCATGCCCGTGCGGCGGGTTCTCTCCTCGCCGAACGGTTCGGGCGGAGACCTTCCCGGTTTCCCGTGCGGCGCCCTCCCGGGTCGCGGGGCACGCCGTCGCCGCGCCCGGATCGGCAGACGGCGCCGACGGGCGCGGCGCGGCTCTGCCCTCGCGCGCCCGGCCGCGGGACATCGTGCGGCTTCGGGCGCGCTGCGGGAAGGCCCCGCGACCCGGGAGGGCGCCGCACCCGCCGCCGATGCCTCCGCGCGCGGGCGGCGCGGAGGGACCCCTGGGAGGGAGGCGGTCCCCGCCCCGTCGCGGGCTGTTGACACGGCCTCGGGTCGCGGGTACCGTGCACTCCATGGCGATCGGCAGGACGACCAAGGCGACATTGCTGTTCCTGGCCCTTTTCACGGCGGCGGTCGTCTATCTGAGCACCACGATCGCGCGGCACGAATGTGAGGTCTGCCTGACCTTCCAGAACAGCTCGGCCTGCCGCACGGCAGCCTCCGGGACCAGGGAGGCGAGCATCGAGAGCGCCGTGACCAGCGCCTGCGGCACGCTGGCCTCCGGGATGACCGAGTCGATCCGCTGCCAGAACACGCCGCCGGACAGGGTGGATTGCCGGGAGAGATGAGATCGGCCGCGGGCCGCGCGGCAAGCCTACGGCGGCCCGGCGATGGAGCGCTCGTCCACGTGGGTCCGGTTGCGGCCGTCCTGCTTGGCGCGGTAGAGGGCGTCGTCGGCGGCCTTCACGAGGTCCTCCAGGCTGGCGATGCGCTCGTTGGTCGGAGAGGTCGCGACGCCGGCGGAGATGGTGATCCGGATGGAGTCGTTCGCCTCGGCGGCCTGGAAGACGTGGGCCTCGGTGATCCTGCGGATCCTGTCGGCCAGCCGCTGGCCATGCACCGCCGCCGTCTGGGGCAGCAGGATGGCGAACTCCTCCCCCCCGTAGCGCGCCAGGATGTCGGTCTCGCGCGCCTGGCGCGTCGTGATGGCGCCGAACTCCTTCAGCACCTGATCGCCCGCCGGGTGGCCGTAGCGGTCGTTCACGTGCTTGAAGAGGTCGATGTCTAACATGATGAGCGTCAGATAGTTCCCGTGGCGCCGCGCTCGCTTGAACTCCTCGTCGAGCCTCTCCATGAAATGCCGGTAGTTGAAGAGGTCGGTCCTCTCGTCGAACCGGAGGAGCCTTGACATCTTCTCGTTGGCCTGCCGGAGCTCCTCGTTGGCCCGCTCCAGGGCGCGGAAGACCTCCCGCTTCTTGAGCATGGTGCGGACGCGGAGATCCACCTCCTCGAACGTGAGCGGCTTGGTGATCAGGTCGTCGGCGGGCGTCGTGTCCACGATGGTGCGGCGGCTCGCGTCGTCCCGTCCGGCGAGGACGACGATCGGGATGCCGGAGAACCGCCCCTCCTTCTTGAGCTCGCGCGCCACGCTCAGCCCGTCCACCTCCGGCATCACCTTGTCGAGGAGGATGAGGTCGGGGGGATCCTCCCGCGCCATCTGGAGCGCCTCGCGCCCGTCGCGGGCGCAGCGCACGTAGTAGTCCTGGGAGGAGAGCCACTCGCGCAGCATGTCGAGGTTCTCCTCGCGGTCGTCGACGACCAGGATCCGGTAGTGGTCCGCCATCTCAGTCCATCTGCCTCCTCAGGAACGTGGGGACGTCGAGCTCGTCCTGGAGCGCGGCGTAGTGCGCGCCCCCGGCGTCGGTGCGGGCCGCGCCGGAGGCGGGGGCCGGGTTCCGGCGCAGGAACGAGGGCGTGTCGAAGTCGCGCGCGGGGCGCGTCTGGGGGGCCGGCGCGTCGGCCGCGGGGGGACGGGCTCCGAAGCCGCGCTGGGCGAAGGCCGGCCGCGCCTCCGCGTCGGCCTTCGGCTCCCGGTTGAACCCCGTGGCGATGACGGTGATCTTGACCTCCTCGGTCATGCCCGTGTCGATCACCGTCCCGAAGATGATGTTGGCCTCCGGATCGGCGGTGCGCTGCACCAGGCTGGAGGCCTCCGCCACCTCGTGCAGGGTCATGTCGGTGCCTCCCATGATGTTGATCAGGATCCCCCGGGCCCCGTCGATGGTCGCGTCCTCGAGCAGCGGCGAGGAGATCGCCCTCTGGGCGGCCTCCACCGCCCGGTTCTGGCCCGAGGCCACGCCGGTCCCCATGAGGGCCATCCCCATGCCGCTCATGATCGTCTTGACGTCGGCGAAGTCAAGATTGATCTCGCCGGGGATCGTAATCAGGTCGGAGATCCCCTGGACCGCCTGGCGCAGGACGTCGTCCGCGAACAGGAACGCCGCGCCCAGGGGCATCGCCTTGTCCACCGAGTTCAGGAGCTTCTCGTTGGGGATGCAGATGACCGTGTCGACGCTCTCGTGAAGCTCGCGCAGCCCCTGCTCGGCCTGCTCCCGCCGCTTCTTCCCCTCGAACCCGAACGGCTTGGTGACGACCGCCACCACCAGGGCGCCCAGCTCCGAGGCGAGGCTGGCGATGATCGGCACGGCGCCGGTGCCGGTGCCGCCGCCCAGCCCGGCGGTGATGAAGACCATGTCCGATCCCTGCAGCGCCTCCAGGATCTTCTCCGAGTCCTCCAGCGCCGCCTGGCGCCCGATGTCCGGGTTGCTCCCGGCCCCCAGCCCCTTCGTCAGCTTGGCCCCGATCTGCAACTTCAGGGGCGCCCGCGAGCTGTTCAGCGCCTGGCAGTCGGTGTTGGCGACGATGAAATCGACGCCCTGGAGGTTCGAGGAGATCATGCGGTTGACCGCGTTGCTCCCGCCTCCGCCGACGCCGATCACCTTGATGTTGGCGCCGATCGCCCGCGCCTCGTCGAACGAGATGCGGGGAGCGCCTTTCTTCGGTTCCCTGTCGTCCATGAGAATCATCGACTGCCTCCTCTAGAAGACTTCCCTGAACCAGCCTCGAACCATGTCGCTCATGCGGGAGAACAGGAAGGGGTGGGCCGGCCGCGGCGGCCGGGTCAGGCGTCTCCGCGCGCCGTGCAGGGCGAGCCCGACCGCCGTGCTGTACTGCGGCGTCCCGACCGTCCCGGCCAGTCCGCCGATCCCCGAGGGGGCCCCGAGGCGCACCGGCACGTCCAGGGCGTCCTCGGCGATCTCCTGGATCCCCTCGAGCATCGCCCCGCCGCCGGTCAGGACCACGCCGGCGTGCAGGCAGCGATCGAACGCGCTGCGGACGAACTCCTCCGCGATCAGGGAGAACATCTCCTCGACCCGCGGCTGGATGATCTCGCACAGGATCTGGCGGGACAGGACGCGCGGCTTCCGCCCCCCGACGCTCAGGACCTCGATCGTGTCCTCCTCGCCGACCAGGCCCGCCAGGGCGCAGCCGTGCTTCTTCTTGATCCTCTCGGCCTCCGGGATGGGGGTGCGCAGGCCCACGGCGATGTCGTTCGTCACGTGCTCCCCGCCCGTCGGGAGCACCGCGATGTGGCGGATGGCGCCGCGGTCGAAGATCACCAGGTCGGTGGTGCCGGCGCCGATGTCGACCAGGGCGATGCCCATCTCCTTCTCGTCCTGCGTCAGGACCGCGTCGGCGGCGGCGAGCTGCTCCAGGACCACCTCCTCCACTTCCACGCCGGCCCGGTTGACACTGTTCACCAGGTTCTGCGCCGCGGTCACCGAGGCGGTGACGATGTGCACGTTCGCCTCGAGCTTGGCGCCCGTCATGCCGGCGGGATCGTGGATCCCCTCCTGGTCGTCCACCATGAACTCCTGGGGCAGGACGTGGACGATCTCGCGGTCGGGCGGGATGTTGACGGCGCGGGCGGCGGCCAGCACGCGTTGCACGTCCTCGCGCGTGACCTCGTGATCGCGCCCGGAGATCGCCACCACGCCGCGGCTGTTCAGGCCGCGCACGTGCGCGCCGGCCACCCCCACGAAGGCGCGGTCCACCGAGCAGCCGGCCATGAGCTCCGCCTCCTCGACGGCCTGCTTGATGGAGCCCACGCAGGCGTCCAGGTTCACCACCACCCCCTTGCGCATGCCCCTGGACGGGGCGGACCCGACGCCGATGACGTCGACGGGACCGGTCGCGGAGTGCTCGGCGATGAGGACGCAGACCTTGGTCGTCCCGATATCGAGGCCCACGATCGGATGGCCCGGTCTCGCCATGTTCAGCCTCCCTTCACCAGCAGGGGCCGGAACGTGATGCGGTCCCGAAATCTCAAATCGATATAGGCGCCGTCTCCGAAGTGGGTCGTCAAGTATTCCCGCAGCGTCAGGTAGCGTTCCAGGTTGATCCCGAAGTCCCGCGGGTGGAGACGGACGACCGGCCCGCCCTCTTCCATGTGCAGGTCCAGGCGGTCCTCGCGCGACACGTCGACCTCGCCGATCTCCGGCAGGAGGTCGGCGTGGGTCTCCCGCAGCCAGGCGAGCAGACGCACGCCGCGCCCGATCTGATCGCGGGCCCGGGCCGGGTTCCGGGCGTCCGCTCCGACGAGGATGGGGAAGGAGTACCGGCGCGCCTCCCTCTCACCGTAGGGATCGATCGCCACGCCCTCCTCGTCCACCAGCCAGACCCGGTCTCCGAGCAGGGCGAGCCCGCGCGGCTCGCGCTCCTCCAGGGCGCAGTACAGGCGGTCGGGGATGACGCGCTTGACGACCGCGCGGCGGACCCAGCGGCGGCCTTCCAGATCGCGCTCCAGGCGGCGGAGATCGATCCGGAACAGGTTGGCGCCGAGGTGGCGGCCGAGGGCGCGGCGCAGGTCGGCCTCCGGGGCGTGGAGCGTCGCTGAGAACTCGATCTGCCGCAGCCGGAAGCGCGGCGAGTGGGTGAGGTAGTAGCGCCCGGCGCAGGTCGCGCCTCCCAGGAGGCCGAGGGCGAAGAAGCCGGCCGCGAACAGGGCCGCGCGGCGCGCCCGGCGCTTCCGCCGGCTGCGCTGCACCTGCTCTCCCACGCCCCGCCTCAGGAAGCGCAGCGGCTGGGGCGCGGGCGGGCGCTTCAGGTCCACAGGATCACCTCGCGCTCCAGGGCGACGCCGCTCCTCTCGAGGACCGCGTCGCGCACGGCGTCGACCAGCCGCAGGATCTCCCGGCAGGTGGCGCCGCCCCGGTTGATGATGAAATTGGCGTGCAGGTCGGAGACGATCGCCGGCCCGACCGCCAGCCCCTTCAGCCCGGTGGCGTCGATCAGCCTCCCCGCGTGGTCGCCGGGAGGGTTCTTGAAGATGCAGCCGGCGTTCCTGGCGCCGGTCGGCTGGGTGCTCACACGGTGGTCCCGGTACTCCCGCATGCGGTCCGCGATGCGCGCCGGGTCGTCCGGGGCCAGGTCCAGGGTCGCGGCGACCACGCAGCGGTCGCCCACGCCGGGACTGCCGCGGTAGGTGAAGGTGCCGGCGGAGGTCCGGATCTCCTCGAGGACCCCCTGCCGGGAGACCGCGGTGAACGCGGCGACCGCCTGGCCGAACATCCCCTCGTGCCAGCCGGCATTCATGCGCACGGCGCCCCCGACGCTGCCGGGGATCCCCTCGGCGAACTCGATCCCGGACAGGCCTTCGGCCGCGACGCGCTTGACCAGCTTCGGCACCATGTACCCCGCGCCGACGCGCACGATCTCCTTCTCGATCAGGGGCTCGGCGACCAGGGCCTCGGTCGAGAGCACCACGAAGGAAGGCCCCTCGTCGGCGACCAGGAGGTTCGATCCCGCGCCGAGGAACTCGAAACGTACGCCGGCCGACGCCAGGCGCCCGATCGCCGCCGCCATCTCCTCCGGGTTCTCCGGAGCGAGGAACAGGCGCGCCGGCCCCCCGACGCCGAGGGAGGTGCGCCGCGCCAGCGGGACGTCGCGCAGGATCCGCGCCGGGCCGCCGCGCAGGGCCGCCTCCGCCTCCTCGATCCAGCTCCGGGTCCCCGTCATCGCCGCCCTCAGCACCGCGACCTCACGACTGCAGAAGCCTGAGAAATTCCTCGCCGGCGCGGTAGACGCTCCCGGCGCCCATGGTGATCACCATGTCCCCCTCGCGGGCCCGCTGCTTCAGCCAGCCGGGGACGTCCTTGAGGTCCTTCACCAGGGTCACGTCCTTGTGGCCGTGCTCCTCGATGGCGCGCGCCACGCCCTCGGCCGTCACGCCGGGGATCGGCGTCTCGCCGGCCGGGTAGATGTCGGTCACCGCCAGGACGTCGGCGTCGTAGAAGGCGCGGGCGAAGTCGGTGAGAAGCGCCCGCACGCGGCTGTACCGGTGCGGCTGGAAGACGACCACGGTGCGGCGGTTCCAGCCCTTCTTCGCCGCCGCCAGGGTCGCCAGGATCTCGGCCGGGTGGTGCCCGTAGTCGTCGATCATCATGATCCCGCCGGCCTCGCCCTTCAGCTGAAAGCGGCGGTCGGCGCCGCGGAAGCGCCCGAGCTCGGCGGCGATCGTCTCGAAGGGGATCTCCAGGTCGAGCCCCACGGCGACGGCGGCGAGCGAGTTGGCGATGCTGTGGCGCCCCGGGACCTGCAGGACCACGCGCCCCAGCTTCTTCCCCTGCAGCAGGACGTCGTAGGCGGAGCGGAACTCCTTCAGCTCGACGCGGGCCGCCGACAGGTCGGCCTGCGCCGAGAAGCCGTAGGTCACGGCCCGGCGCGACAGCCGCGGCAGGATCTCCTGCACGCGCGTTTCGTCCAGGCAGACGATGCCGACGCCGTAGAACGGCACCTTGTTGAGGAAATCGACGAAGGCGTCCTGCAGCCGCGACAGGCTGCCGTAGTGATCCAGGTGCTCGGCGTCGATGTTGGTCACCACGGCGATCGTCGGGGTGAGGCGCAGGAACGACCCGTCGCTCTCGTCGGCCTCCGCCACCAGGAGGTCCCCCCGCCCCAGCTTGGCGCTGCTGCCGAGGACGCCCAGGCGGCCGCCGATCAGGATGGTCGGGTCGAGCCCCGCCCCCGACAGCGCCTGGGCGACCATCGAGGTGGTGGTGGTCTTGCCGTGCGATCCGGCGATGGCGATGCCGTACTTGATCCGCATCAGCTCCGCCAGCATCTCGGCCCGCGGGATCACCGGCACCTGGCGGTGTCGCGCCTCCAGGACCTCCGGGTTGTCGGGCCGCACCGCGGAGGAGATCACCACCACGTCGGCGTCCCCCACGTTGGCGGGGTCATGGCCCCGCCTCACCTTGCCGCCAAGGGTGCGCAGCCGCTGCACCGTCGCCCCCTCCTCGAGGTCCGATCCGGTCACCTCGTACCCGAGGTTGATCAGCACCTCGGCGATGCCGCTCATGCCGATGCCGCCGATCCCCACGAAGTGGATCCGGCGCGTCTTGCGCAGCATCACCATCGGGACGCTCCGTTCCGGCGCGGGCCTGTCACGCCGCCGGCTCCGCTCATGCGATCAGCTCCTCGACCAGGTCGGCGATGCGGGCGGCGGCGTCCGGGCGCGCCAGGGAGGCCGCGGCCCGCTCCATCGCCTGCAGGCGGGCGGGATCGTCCCGGAGCGCGAGGACGGCGCGGGCCAGCGCCATGCCGTCGAGGTCCTTCTCCTCCAGGATGACCGCCGCCCCGGCCTCCGCGAGGGTGCGCGCGTTGTGCCGCTGGTGGTCGTGGGCCGCGGTCGGCAGCGGCACCAGGATGGAGGCCCTGCCGCAGGCGGCGATCTCGGAGACGCTGCTGGCGCCCGCCCGCGCGATCACCAGGTCGGCGCGATCGTAGCCCTCGCGGATCGACGTGATGTACGGCAGGACCGTCGCTTCGAGGCCGCGCGCCGAATAAGCGGCGGCGACGCGCGCCCAGTCGGCCGCGCCCGTGCCGTGGGTGATCCGCAGCCCCGGCCGGTCCAGGAGGGGCAGGGCGGCGACGACGGCGTCGTTGATCGCCCGCGCTCCCTGGCTGCCTCCGAAGATCAGCACGTGGAACGTCTCGCCGCGCGCCCTGTTCCGCGCCTCGCGGAAGATGGATCGGATCGGGTTCCCCGTCAGATCGCCCCGGCCGCCGAGGTGGCGGCGGGTCTCCTCGAACGACACCGCGACCCTGCCCACCCACGGGGCGAGCAGCCGGTTGGTCAGCCCCGGGTAGCAGTTCTGCTCGTGGATGAGCGTCGGGATCCGCAGCGCCACCGCCGCCATCACCATCGGCCCCGAAGCGTACCCGCCCACGCCGATCACCGCCTTCGGCCTCATCCTCCACAGCGCCCGGAGCGACTGGAGAAAGCCCCGGAGGGCGCGGGCGCCCCCCCGGACCCTGGCCAGCGCCGACTTGCCGACGACGCCCCCGCTGGCCACGGCGATGTGCCGGTAGCCGTGCCGTCCCAGGATCTCCCGCTCCAGAGGGATGCCGGCCCCCGCGAACACGATCTCGACCCCCTGCCGCCGTCGCTGCAACTCCTCGGCGACGGCGATCCCCGGGTAGAGGTGCCCTCCCGTCCCCCCGCCGGCGATCACGATCGTCCCGGCCGCCACTCCTCGAACCTACGACGAGTGCTGCGAGATGTTGAGCAGCACCCCCAGGGCGCACAGGCTCACGACCAGGCTCGATCCCCCGTAGCTCAGGAACGGCAAGGGGATCCCCTTGGTCGGCACCAGCCCCAGCGTCACGGCGATGTTCATCATCGCCTGCAGGACGAGCCAGCAGGTGATCCCGGCGCCCAAGTAGTACCCGCCGCGGTCCGGCGCCCCCGCCGCGGCCACCATGCCGCGCCAGAACAGGACCCCGAACGCGATGATCACCGCGGCGGCCCCGAGAAGGCCGAGCTCCTCGGCGATGACCGAGAAGATGAAGTCCGTGTGCGGCTCCGGCAGGAAGAAGAGCTTCTGCCGGCTCTCGCCCAGGCTCGTCCCCTGGATCCCGCCGCTGGCGACCGCCAGGATTGACTGGCGCATCTGGAAGCCGGCGCCCTGCGGATCGTCCTCCGGGTTCAGGAAGGCCAGGACGCGGCGCACGCGGTAGGGGGCCTGCAGGATCATCAGGCCGAGCGCCACGACGAACGCGCCGGCGGAGACCCCCAGGTAGCGCCAGCGAAGCCCGCCGAGGAACAGGATGACGATGGTGAGCAGGACGTAGATCGCCGCCGTCCCGAGGTCGGGCTGCAGGTAGACCAGGAACGCCAGCTGCCCGACGATGACGGCGCACGGCACGATGGTGCCGGCCAGGTTGTCGATCGTCTCCTCCTTGCGGGCCATCAGGTAGGCCAGGAACAGGACGATCGGCAGCTTGGCGATCTCCGACGGCTGGACCTGGACCGGCCCGAAGGCGATCCAGCGGTGCACCTGGTTCGTCCGGTCCCACACCAATGCGGCGACCAGGAGGACGGCGCTCACGAGCAGCCCCAGGTACACGGCGGGGCGCTTGAGAAGATGGCGGTAGTCGACGTGCATGGCGACGGCCATGCCGCAGAGACCCAGGGCCGCGGCGCACGCCTGCTTGAAGAGGAAATGGTGCGGGCTGCCGAAGCGCTCCATCGCCACCACCGCGGAGGCGCTGTAGATCATCACCAATCCGAAGAGGGTGAGCCCCACGCCCACCCCGAACAGCGTCTTGTCGAACGCCAGCTTCCGCGCCATCCGACGCTCCCGTTGCCCCCGTCTCAGGCGGCCGATCCTCCAGCCGTGGGCCCGCCCCGAAGCGCCAGGACGCGCCGCCGGAAGTCCTCCCCGCGCTCCTCGAAGCCGGAGTACTGGTCGAAGGAGGCGCAGGCGGGCGCCAGGAGCACGACGCTCCCCGGCGACGCGGCCGCCCGCGCCGCCTCGATCGCCTCTCCCATCGCCGCCACCTTCGTGGCCGGGACCACCGTCCCGATCTGCGACTCGATGGCGTCGCGCGCCTCTCCCATGAGGACCAGGTGCATGACCCTCTGCCGGATCAGGGGGACGAGCTCGGCGAAATCGCCCCCCTTGTCCTTCCCCCCCAGGATGAGGACCACCCTTCCCGGGAAGCTCTCGAGCGACTTCACGGTCGCTCCGACGTTGGTCGCCTTCGAGTCGTTGTAGTAGGCGACCCCGTCCAGATCGCGCACCTTCTCCAGGCGGTGGGGGAGGCCGCGGAAGGAGCGCAGGCCCAGGTGCGCCCTGGCCATCGGGACGCCGCACAGGTCCGCCACCAGGAGCGCCGTCATGACGTTCTCGATGTTGTGGGCGCCGAACAGCGGCACCGAGGACAGCGGGATGTCGCGGATCTCCCGGCCGCCCCGGCGCACCACGATGGCGTCCCGCTCCAGGCAGGCCCCCTCATCGAGCCGCTCCGCGCGGCTGAACGGGTGGACGCGCGCCTGGAGGGACGGCGCCAGACGCCAGACCTCGGGGTCGTCCCGGTTGAGGACGGCATCGTCCCCCGGTTCCTGGTTCATGAAGATGCGGGCCTTGGCGCGGTAGTAGGCGGCCGGCTCCGGGTAGCGGTCCTGGTGATCGGGGCTCAGGTTCAGAAGCGCGGCGATCCGGGGCCGGAACGCCTCGATCCCTTCCAGCTGGAAGGAGGAGAGTTCCACGACGTAGTGCCGGTCCGGCGCGTCGTCCGCGATCAGGCCGGTGAGCGGCTTCCCGATGTTGCCGCAGGCGGTCGCCTTCAGGCCGCCCTGCGCGAGGAGATGCGCCACCAGGGCGGTCGTGGTGCTCTTGCCGTTCGTGCCGGTGATGCCGATCACCGCCCCTTCGAGGAACCAGGAGGCCAGCTCCACCTCGGCCACGATCCGCACTCCCCGGCGCCGCGCCGCGGCGAGCGGCCGGATGTCGAGCGGCACGCCGGGGCTGACGGCGACGAGATCCGCCTCGAGGAAGCGGCGCTCGTCGTGCCCGCCGAGGTCGAGGGCGGCCCCCTCGCGTCCGAGGGCGGCCACCTCCTCGCCCAGCGCCGGCGCGCCGCGCGCGTCGCTGATTGTGACCCGCGCGCGCCGCGACAGGAGGAAGCGCGCCAGCGCCACGCCGCTCCGGGCGGCGCCGACGACGACCACGCGGGCGCCGGCGAGATCGGGCGGATGCGGGGTCCGGACAGGGGCGCTCATCATTTCAGCGGAGCTTCAGCGTCGAGAGCGCCATGAGAGAGAAGATGATGGCGACGATCCAGAAGCGGATGACGACCTTCTGCTCGGGCCATCCCGAGAGCTCGAAATGGTGATGGATCGGCGCCATCCTGAAGATGCGCCGGCCGCGCATCCGGAACGAGGCGACCTGCAGGATGACGGAGGCGGCCTCCACCACGAACAGGCCCCCGACGAACAACAACAAGATTTCCTGCTTGGTGGCGACGGCCACGGTGCCGAGGGCGCCGCCGAGGGCCATCGATCCCACGTCCCCCATGAACACCTGCGCCGGGTTGCAGTTGAACCACAGGAAGCCGAGGGAGGCGCCGACCAGGGCGCCGCAGATGATCGCCAGCTCGCCGGCCCCCTTGACGTTGGGGACGTCGAGGTAGCCGGCCACCCTGGCGTGCCCCGCGATGTAGGCGAGGATGGCGTAGGTCGCGGAGGCGATCATGGAGGTGCCGATCGCCAGGCCGTCCAGGCCGTCGGTCAGGTTGACGGCGTTCGCCGCCCCCACGATGACCAGCATCGCCCAGGGGACGTAGAAGATCCCCAGGTCCGGGGTCCACTTCTTGAAGAACGGGAAGCTGAACTGCGTCGTGTAGCGGCCCTGGTCGGCGAGCCACAGCAGGGCCAATCCGATCAGCAGGGCGACCGTCCACTGGCCGAGCATCTTCTGCCGGACCGTCAGCCCGAGGGACCTCTTTCGTGTGATCTTGAGGTAGTCATCTGTGAAGCCGATGACCCCGTAGAGGAGCATGGACACGAGAACCATCCATACGAAGGGGTTGGTGAGGTCAGCCCAGAGGAGGGAGGGGAGCGCCACAGCGATGATGATGAGGAGCCCCCCCATGGTGGGTGTGCCTTCTTTGATCTGGTGGGAAAGAGGTCCCTCGGGTCTGATCTGCTGTCCGATCTGGAACTCGCGAAGCTTCCGGATCAGGCGAGGTCCGAGGGCAAGGCTGATGAGCAGGGCGGTGAGGACCGCCAGGGCGGTCCTGAAGGTGATGTAACGGAAGACGTTCATCACCTTGAGGGACGCGTGGAGCGGGTAGAGGAGGTGGTAGAGCATCAGGAAGCCCCCTCCGCGCCGGGATCGGGCCGCCCGGCCGGCCGGCGGGCCCGGAGGATCGCCTGCACCACACGCTCCATGCGCGCGCCGCGCGATCCCTTCACCAGGACCAGGTCCTTCGGGCGCAGGGCGGAGACGAGCCAGGAGGCCGCCGCCTCCGCGTCGGGGAAGTGGCGCGCCTCGAGGCCGCCCGCGCCGCGCGCCGCCTCGAAGGCGCGGCGGCTCAGGGGGCCGACGGCCACGAACAGGTCGATGCCGGCCGCGGCGACCCGCTCGCCGAGCCTCCGGTGCGCGGGGGCCTCGTAGGGGCCCAGCTCGAGCATGTCGCCGGAGACCAGGACGCGCCGGCCGGCCGCCGGCGCGTCCCGCAGGACCTCGAGCGCCCGCTCCATCGCCGCCGGGTTGCTGTTGTAGGAGTCGTCGAGGAGATCGATGCCGTCCTCCAGGTGGTGCAGCGTGCCGCGCATCGCCGCCGGCCGGACCGGCTCCAGCCCGCGGCGGGCCGCCTCGGCGTCCAGCCCGAGCGCGAAGCCGACGGCGGCGGCGGCCAGGGCGTTGTAGATGCCGTGACGGCCCGGCAGGGCCAGCCGCACGGGCGCCCGGTCCTTGCCGCGGCGCAGGACGAAGCGGGACGAGGCGGGTCCCTCGAGCGCCACGTCCTCGGCAGCCACCTCGGCCTTCCTCGAGGTGATGCCGTACGACAGGGCCGTCCCGGGGAAGGCGCGCCCCAGGCGGGCCGCCCGGGGATCATCGGCGTTGTAGACGGCGGTGCCGTCGCGGCGCATGCCGCGGAACAGCTCCCCCTTGGCGCGGGCGATCGCGTCCAGGCCGCGGAAGTGCTCCAGGTGGACCCGCAGCACGTTGAGGATCACGCCGACGTCGGGGTCGGCGATCTCCACCAGGCGCGCGATCTCGCCGTGGTAGCTCATCCCCATCTCCAGCACCGCCACCTCCCGTTCCTCCGGCATGCGCAGCAGCGTCAGGGGGAGCCCGTAGGCGTTGTTCAGGTTCCCCTCCGACCTGTACGTCCGGAAGCGCTGCGACAGCACCGAGGCGGCCATCTCCCTGGCGGTCGTCTTGCCGGCGCTGCCGGTGATGCCGATCACCTTGATGGGACGCCGGCGCCGCACGTGCGCCCCCAAATCCTGAAGCCCCGCCGTCGTGTCGCGCACGCGGATCAGCGCCGGCGCCTCCGGGAACTGCCCCGGTCCCCCCTTCGAGACGACCGCCGCCACCGCGCCCCGGGCGATCGCCTCGCCGACGAAGTCGTGGCCGTCGTGCCGCGGCCCCACGATGGCGAAGAACAGATCGCCCGCCCGCACCGACCGCGAGTCGATGCTGTACCCCTCGACCTCGTGCGCCGCGCCCGCCGCGGGAGGGCGCGCGCCGAGGAGCGTGGTGCCGCGCGCCGCCCGCGCGATCTCCGTCAGGCCGAGCCGGGCCATTCCTTCTGCACGGCGCGGCCGCGCTCCTTCGCGGGGCGCCGCTTCAGGAGATCGCGCGCCACCTCGCGGTCGTCGAAGGGCACGGTCCGATCCCGCAGGATCTGGTACGTCTCGTGCCCCTTGCCGGCGATGACGACGCACTCCCCGGTGGCCGCCAGGGAGAGCGCCCGCCTGATCGCCTCCTTGCGATCCGGGATCACCACGCAGCGGGCGGGATCGAGTGCGCCGCGCTCGTCGCCCGCCTGCGCCTGCCGCACGCCCGGGAGGATCTCCTCGATGATCGCCTGCGGGTCCTCGCCGCGCGGGTTGTCGGAGGTGACCACGACGAGGTCGCTTCCCTCCGCCGCGGCGAACCCCATGAGCGGGCGCTTGCCGCGGTCGCGGTCGCCGCCGCAGCCGAAGACGGTCAGGATCCTCCGCGGCCCGAGCTCGCGGACCGCCCGGAGCAGGTTGCGCAGGGCGTCGTCGGTGTGGGCGTAGTCCACCAGGACGTCGAAAGGCTGGCCGAGATCGATCCGCTCGAAGCGCCCCGGGACGCCGCCGACCGACTCCAGCCCCCGCGCGATCGCGCGGCGCGGCACTCCGAGGGCCAGCCCCACCGCCGCCGCGGCGGCCAGGTTCGAGGCGTTCGGCCGCCCCAGAAGCGGCGAGCGGAGCGCCAGGGGGGCAGGCGCTCCCGCTGCCTCGAACCCCGGGGCGACGGACAGCGTCACCTCGGTCCCGGCCGTCGTGGCGCGCGCGGAGGCGATCCGGACGTCCGCCCGGTCCGTCTCCCCGAAGGTGACAACGCGGGCGCGGGTCGCGCTCCGGATCCGATCGGCGCGCGGATCGTCGGCGTTCAGCACGGCGACGGCGTCGGACGCGAGCCCCCGGAACAGGATCGCCTTCGCCTCCAGGTACTCCTCCATGGTGCGGTGGAAGTCGAGGTGGTCCTGGGTCAGGTTGGTAAACACCGCGGCCTGGAAGGCGATCCCGGCGGCCCGCTTCTGCGCCAGGGCGTGCGACGACACCTCCATGGCGCAGCTCCGGGCGCCGGCGGTGGCGAAGCGGTCCAGGAGCCTGTGGAGATCCAGCGATTCCGGGGTCGTCCGCCCCGCCTTCGTCTCCTCGCGCTCGTAGCGGTAGAGCACCGTCCCCAGGAGACACGGCTTCAGCCCCGCCTCACGGAAGATCGACTCCAGGAGGAAGCAGACGGTCGTCTTGCCGTTGGTCCCGGTGACGCCGACCATCGTCATCTGCTCGTCGGGGCGGCCGTAGTAGTTGCGCGACACCAGGGCGAGGGCGAGACGCTCGTCCTCCACCTGCGCCCAGGGGACCCCCCGGGCGCGCCCCGCGGCGGGGAGGGCCGAGAGGACAGCGGCCGCCCCCCTGTCGATCGCCTGCCCCACGAACTCGTTCCCGTCGCTTTTTTGCCCGCGGATGGCGGCGAACAGGTAGCCCCGTTCCACCTGCCGTGAATCGTAGGCGAGCCCCTGGATACCGGTGGACGCGTCGCCGCTCAGGCGGACGTTCGGGACCTCGTCGAGGAGCTGCCAGAGCTGCATGCCTGTTCCCTTCAGAAGACCACGCTGCAGGGCGTCCCCGGCCCGATCGGCGCGCCCGGGCCGGGATCCTGCCGGGTCACCCGCGGCCCGCCGTGCTCGTTGGCGCACACGATCCCCAGGGCGGCGAGCGTCTCGGTCGCGCGGCGCAGGCTCAGCCCCGTGAGGTCGGGCATCGGCGCTTCGCCGGAGGGGGGCGCCCCGTGTCGCGTCGCGGCCCGGCGCGCGGCGCCGATCCGGTGCACCGCGGAAAGCGCCGCGCCGGCCGCGGTGACCGCGGCGCGCGCGACCCCGGCGGCCGCCGGGCGTCCCCGCGGCCCGCCCTCCCGGCGGGCCAGCGCCCGGACCGAGCGGTCGAAAACCAGCGTCCGGTCGCGGTCGGGCGGCACGCCGAGCGACTTGAGAACGGGCAGCGCGATGCGCGAGAACACCGGGGCGGAGATGTCGCCTCCGTGGAACCTCCGTCCCTTCGGCTCATCGACCATCACGACCATCGCCAGGGCCGGCTCGCCCGCCGGAACGAACCCTGCAAACCAGGAGACGTGCTTCCCGCGGCTGTAGCGGCCGGTCGCGTCGATCTTCTGGGCGGTGCCGGTCTTGCCGCCGACCGTGTAGCCGGGAACGGCGGCGGCGCGGCCGGTCCCCTCCGTGGTCGCCGACCGCAGCATCGCGCGCAGGGAGCGGGCGGTCTCCCCGGAGATCACGCGGCGCCCCGGCGCCGGCCCGGCCGGCCGCAGGGGGCTGCGGTCCCCCTCCGCGAATGTCGCCAGCACGAGCCGCGGCCGCATCCAGACGCCGTCGTTGGCGACCGCGGCCATCATGGAGGCGAGCTGCACGGTGGTCACGCCGATCTCCTGGCCGATCGCCAGCGAGGCCTGGGAGAGGCCCGACCAGTCGGAGAGGTCGCGCAGCATCCCGGGGCTCTCCCCCGGCAGCTCGATGCCGGTCTTGCGTCCGAAGCCGAAGCCGCGGATGGAGTCGAGGAAGTCCGCGGGCTTCAGCCGGCGCGCCACCTTGATCGCCCCGACGTTGCTCGATTTCGCGAGGACCTCGGTGAAGGTCAGGTTGCCGAAGGGCAGCCGGTCCTCGTCGAAGCGGTGCCGGGCCACGACGATCGAGCCGTTCTCGCACCAGATCACCTCGTCCGGATGGACCCGTCCGGCGTCGAGCGCCGCCGCGGCGCCGACCACCTTGAAGGTCGATCCCGGCTCGTAGTAGTCGGTGACGGCCCGGTTGCGGCGCGCCTCCTCGGGCGCCGCGCCGAAGTCGTTCGGGTCGTAGGTGGGGCGGCTCGCGAGGGCCAGCACCTCCCCCGTCTGCGGGCGCAGCGCCACCACCGTCGCGCCGACGGCCGAGGTCTCGGCCATGACGGCGTCGAGCTCGCGCTCGGCGAGGTGCTGGATCACCTCGTCCACCGCGAGGACCAGCCCCATCCCCGGCGTCGGCTCCACCCGCGACCGGTCGAGGACGCGGCCGCCGCGGCCGTCGCGCAGCGCCAGGAGCTGCCCCGGCGTCCCCCGGACCGTGCCGTCGTAGGCGAACTCCAGTCCGGCCAGCCCCTGATTGTCCATGCCGCAGGATCCCAGGATGTGGGCGGCGAGGGCCCGCTTCGGGTAGAAGCGCCGGCTCTCGCGGGCGAAGCCGATGCCGCTCAGGCCCAGGCCCTCGATCCGCTTTCTCAGATCGGGCGTGATCTTTCTCTTCAGCCAGATGAAGTGGCGGTTGGTGTCGCCCAGGCGCTCGCGCAGAACCGAGGCCTTGAGGCCCAGGAGCGGCTGCAGCCGTCGCGCCGCGGCGGCGGGGCTGGCGATCTCCCCCGGCACCGCGAAGACCGAATCGACATCCAGGCTGATCGCCAGCTCCTTCCCGTGGCGATCGAGGATCGGCCCGCGCGGCGGGTCGAGGGTGATGGTCCTCTCCTGCTGCGACCGCGCCAGGTCGAGCAGGTCGGGGGCCTTGATCACTTGAAGATAGGCGCAGCGGGCGAGGAGGGTCAGCAGGCCGGCGGCGACCCCGACGACCAGGAGGACCAGCCGCGCCTGCCTGGAGACCGCGGATCCCCTCCCGCCGCCGGCGGTCCAGGTGCCGCGGGTGCCGCCGCGCCGCGTCATCGGCGCTCTCCTGTCTCGGAGCGCGGCAGGATGCCGGTCACGGCCGCAACGCTGGCGCGCGCGCCTTCGTCGGGGGAGGGCGCCGCGGCCTGGCTGCGGAAATCGTCGATCCGCCCGTCGATCACCCGGACCCGGCGGACGTCGTCGGGGAAGGGATCCACGAGCCCGAGCTGCTGCCGCGCCACGCGCTCGATCCGATCGGGCGCGCGGAGGTGGGACCTCTCGACGACGAGCTGCCTGTTCGCCTCCTGGAGCATCTGCCTTTCCTTTCTCAGGGCTTCCACCTGATAGGAGCGGCGGATGAAATCGACCCGCTGCCAGACGTAGGCCAGGAGGGGGATGACGATCAGGGCGCCGTAGAGGAGCAGGAGCCGGAGCTCGCGCGCCCGGGCCCGGTCTTTCTCCTTGACCAGCCGCGCGTTGATCCGCAGCCGCGGAGACTCGGGGCGCTGGGTCATCGGCCCCCTCCCGCGCCGCCGCCCGCGCGCCCGTCCAGTCTCTCGACCACCCGCAGGCGGGCGCTGCGGCTGCGCGGGTTGCGGCGGACCTCGTCCTCCGCGGGACGGATCGGCCTCGGGGTCACCAGGCGCACGAGATCGGGACGTCCGCAGGCGCAGACCGGCAGGTCGCGCGGGCAGATGCAGCGCCGCGCCAGGGACCGAAAGGTCCGCTTCACGATCCGGTCCTCGAGGGAGTGGAAGGAGATGACCGCGAGCCGCCCGCCGCCCCGCAGGCGGCCGGCCGACTCTTCGAGCAGGCGGTCGAGCCCCTCCAGCTCGTTGTTCACGGCGATGCGTAGCGCCTGGAAGGAGCGCGTCGCGGGGTGGATCCGGCCCGGTCGGCCGGGTCGCGCCCTGTCGCGGGCCGCCGGCCGCGCGCCGACCGCGCGGGCGACGATCGCCGCGAGGCGCCCGGTCGAGGTGATCGGGCCGCGCTCGCGCTCGCGCACGATCGCCCGGGCGATGCGCGCCGCGCGGGGCTCCTCGCCGAAGCGCGCCAGGATCGAGGCGATCTCCCGCTCCGAGAGCGCGTTCACCAGATCCGCGGCCGTGGTGGTCTGCGTCCGGTCCATCCTCATGTCGAGCGGCCCGTCCTCGCGGAGTGAGAAGCCGCGCTCCGGATCATCGAGCTGCATGGAAGAAACGCCCAGGTCGAGGAGGATCCCGTCGACCGCCCCGGCGCCGATCTCGTCCAGGAGCGCCGGGATCCGCGCGTGCTCGGCGTGCCGCAGGATCGCCCGCGGGCCGAAGCCGGCCAGCCGGGCCCGGGCCGCCTCGAGGGCCTCGGCGTCGCGGTCGCACCCGAGAAGGCGTCCGTCGGGCGAGGTGGCGCGCAGGATCGCCTCGGCGTGCCCGCCTGCCCCCACGGTGCCGTCCACCCACAGCCCGCCCTGGCTGCAGGCGAGCGCCGACAAGGTCTCCTGCAGGAGCACCGGCCGGTGAAGTTCCAGTTCCATTCCGCTCCGGTCCGCACGGCCCCCTCACAGCCCCAGCGAGGCGAGGACCTGCTGGTCGTGCTCGGTCAGGGGCCCCGACTTCAGCATCGCCTCGAACTTCTCGCGGGTCCAGATGTCGAGAAAGGTCTGCTGCCCGAGGACCGCCACCTCGCCGTTGACGCCGCTCTTCTCCCGCAGGAGCGGATGGATCAGGACGCGGCCCTGGTCGTCCATCGAGGCCACCTGGCCGTAGTAGTTGACATGGTTGAGAAAGCGGGTGACCGTCGGGGTCATCGAGGGGAGGGCGGCGATCTTCTTCTCGATGCCGAGCCAGACCGGTATGGGATAGACGCGCACGAACTCTCCCGACAGGGAGGTCACGAAGCATTCCCGACCGAACTGGTCCTCGATGTATTTTCTGAACAGGGAGGGGATCTTGATGCGCCCTTTGTCGTCCACCTTCGCGGGAGAATTCCCCCTCAGCATGCTCTCCAACCTCAAGGTGACGGCGACCCCGGATCGGTGTATGCTAGGCCGCAGGCAGAAGTCGGTTGACTTGCGATATCTCGGGTTTGGGCTGGTGGACGTCAGACCACTTTAGTCCACTTTGCTCCACCGCGCGAATATAGAGACACCCCTCCCTCTTGTCAAGCAGAAAGACGCCTCGAAAGCGAATAAAACGAACCAGATAGGGACTGTCCTGGAGACCTCCAGGCGGG
>JACQNT010000030.1 GCA_016202915.1 Acidobacteriota bacterium | reverse complement strand
ACGCAGGACGCGTTGTCCACCCAGACGCGCACGGGCCGTCCCTGCTCGTAGACCAGGTGAATGCAGTCCACCGGGCACTGTGCCGCGCAGCAAGGTGACGCCGAGCAGCTGGTGCAGCGCTCGTTCATCACGACCAGGAGAGGGGGCTCAACCTTGCGTTGCCGTTTCTCGCCGGGCAGCGCATACGCGAGGCCGTCCAGAATGGCGTACCTGGCCTCAGAAACCTCCATGCAAGCTCTCCTTGGGCGCAACCTCAGACTCCGGCAGTGGGAGTTCCCCTCCGGCCCCGGAGCGACCCAGAGTCTCGGCCCACGCCGCCAGCGTCTGAACTTCCTCTGGAGTGAACGTGTCGCCCCAGGGTGGGCAGTGGCTCTCGCCGGCCGGTGCCGTGGCGCTGAGCCGATCCAGCAAACGTTCCTTGCGCAACCGCGCCGCCACCTCCACCTCGGCGAAGTCGGGGGGCACCGCAGCGACACCCGCGGCCAGGTAGGTGCCGTCGCCGCGTCCAGTTTCACCGTGGCAAGGAGCGCAGAACGACGCGAAGAGCCGCGCCCCTTCCCGGGCCTGGAAGGTGGGGACGGGTGCGGGCACCGGTGAATCCTCGGTCTCGCCGGCGCATCCGGACACACCCGCCACGACTCCCACGAGGACGGCAACCGCCCACAGCGCGCGGTCGCGCACGTCAGTCCACCTCCGGGTGCGTGGAAAGGAGGTAGCCCGTGATGTCCTTGAGCTCCGCCCCGCTCCACCGGTACCGCGGCTCGGGACCCTCGCGGCGCGAAAGACGCGGATCCAGAAGGTGTTGACGCAAGTAGGCACCCTCCAGCCGTCGGCCGAGGTAGGTCAGCTCGGGTCCCACCGTCCCACCCCTGACGCCGATCTGATGGCAGAGCCCGCACCCGCGTTCGCGGTAAAGCCGGGCGCCGTTCCGCGCGTCACCTCCCCCAGCCGGCGCTCCCTCCTCCAGCCGCGGATCGCGCAGGCTGATGCTCATGAATTCCGCCAGGGTCTTCGCCTCGTCCGCGCTGAGATTAAATCTCGGCATCTGTTGCAGCAACGGTCGGATGGGATCGGGCGCCAGCAGGAACGACTCGATCCACTCGCGGCGTGCGCGGCTGCCCTCGAATGAGAGATCGGGAGCGTACTCCCCCCCCACGCTCCGTACCCGATGGCAGGTCAGGCACTGGAGGTCGCGGATGAGCGATCCCGCAGCTCCGCCGGGGCTGAAATCCGCCGCGGGCCTGGGCGCAATCAAACTGCGCGGCATCTCGCGGCTGGAGAAACCGAGAAGAAGCGTCACCAGCGCCTCCCGCTCGTCGGTCGCGAGCTGGAAGTCGGGCATGCGCAGTCCCTCGCGGAAGATCCGGGGGTTCTCGAGCTTGGTGAGCATGTAGTCCTTGCGGGTGCGGGGGATCTCCGTCCTTCCGAAGTCGAAGAGCTCCAGAGGCTTGCTCCCGATTGTGGTGAGCTCGGCGCCGACCTTGTCCTGCGGCGAGATCACCTTCAAGATGGGTCCGATCTTCTCCACCCTCTCCAGGCCGCGGATCTCGTGGCAGCCGCCACACCCGTACTCCTCGACCAGCCGCCGGCCCAGCTCCACCGACTCGCGCCGCAAGGGCTCCGGGTCCTTGCGCTTCTCCGCCTCGATCTCCGCATCGACCCACTCCCCGAGCACGAACTCGGCGAGTGCCTCGCGCTGCCCGGCGGTGAATCGGAAACGCGGCATCCGCGAGAGCGGGTGGTAGGAGCGGGGGTTCTCCAGCCAGGGGGTCAGCCACGCCCGCCGGAGCTTGCTGCCGGCCCCTGACAGGTCCGGCGCGAACGCCCCGGCGAAGGCGCCGCCCCTCCCGCCCGCGGAGTGGCAGAGGCTGCAGCGCGCCTGGCCGAAGAGGCCCCGGCCCTGCTCCAGGAGGTCCCATCGCGGCTGGAGGGCGGCCTCATCCGAGCGCGCGTCCCCGGAGAGGCTGAACAGGTAATCGGCCACCGCTTCCGCCTCCTCCGCGCCGAAGCGGAAATTCGGCATGCGGGAGCCTTCCTGGGTCCTCCTCGGGTCGCGCAGCCACCGCACCACCCAGGCGTAGCTCAGCTTGCCCGCCACGCGGCTGAGAGGCGGGCCGATCTTCGGCCGGTTCTCGTAGCCGGCGATCTTGTGGCAGCCAAAACAGCCGTACTTCTCCAGCAGCACGATGCCCCGCCCCAGCCGTGGCGCGCCGCGCAGGCCGCGGGCGTCTTCGTGGCAGCGCTGGCAGGAGGCCTGGGCCCACGCTCCCCGCAGAAGCGGCTCCGTCCAGAAGGGGATCTCGCCGTGGGCCTTGGCGGAGCTGGAGAGGGCAAGTCCCTGACCCTGGTGGCAGAGCGTGCAGCCGAAGCGCTCGGGGGGGTGATGCTTGAGGTAGGTTTCGGCGCCCGGGTGGGCGGTGAAGGGCTGCCCCTCTCCGGCCGGCCGCGAGTCGTCGGCGGCCAGGTGGCAGGAGATGCACCGGTCCACCCGCCCGGTCTCGCCCACGAGGATCTGCCGGACCTCGATGGGCTCGGCGGCAAGGCTTAGAAGCGCGCCCGTCAGAGCCTCCAAGCGCGCGCTCAAGGCGCTCATCTCTCTGCGCGCCTCCTCCACCGGCCCGCGGAGCACCGTCAGCCGCTCGGCGCTCGCCTGCCTCCGCGCACTCCATTCCTCCATCTCACTCTGCGCTTCCCGCGAGCTTTGCCGCAGAGCTTCCAGCCGCCCCCCCGCGCCGGCGTCCGGGGAGCGCGAGAGGCGGTACTCCAACTCCTGCTCCTGGCTCCTCAGGATTTGCAAGCGCTTCTGCGCCCGCCCCAGTTCTCGTTCCTCCCGCTTGAGTTGCCGACGGAGCGCCTCGAGTTCTGCGTGAAGGGGCCCCGCTGCAGCGCGCCGCTCGGCGGCGGCCAGTGCCGCTTGCGCCTTGCTGCGGCGGGCGCGCCCCGGAGGGCTCTCCAACCCGGCCTGCGCGCTACGGAGCTCCTTGCGGAGCGCGTCGAGGCGCTGCTCGTGATAGCGCTCCTGCAGCGCCTT
>JACQNT010000007.1 GCA_016202915.1 Acidobacteriota bacterium | reverse complement strand
GGGCCTGGCGGCCGGCAGCAAGAGCGACCTGATGATCCTGCTGCTCCTCGAGCGGGGGGCGCGCGCCGGCTAGGGAACCGTCCCGGCCCTGACCGAAGGGATCATGCCGCGGAGCCGCCGACCCTCTCCTCCGGGGGCCTGGTTCCCCGGCAGGCGGCGTACAGCAGCAGGTCGTAGATCACCTTCATACCGGCCCCGATGAGAAGCGGCATCATCAGGGCCCACTCCCGCATGAACAGGCCGGCGAAGGCGGGCGCGATGGCCCAGGCACCGACGCGCACCAGGTGGGTGACCCCGGAGGCGACGGTGCGCTCCTCGGGGCGGACGACCGCCATGACGTACGACTGCCGCGTCGGGACGTCCATCTCGACCAGCCCCTCGCGCAGGAGGAACAGGGCGGCGGCGACCGCGAACGACGGGGCATAGGCGACGGTGGCCAGGAGCAGGCTCGAGGGGATGTGGGTGAAGACCATCGTGTTGACCAGGCCGATCCGCCGCGCCAGCCAGGCGGCCCCGAGGTGGGACAGGGCGTTCGCCAGGCGGGCGCCGAAGAACAGCGGCCCCAGGAGGCTCTCGTCCACCCCGAAGCGCTCGTAGAAGAAGAACGCCAGGAGGGCCGTGGTCAGGAAGCCGCCCGCCAGGCTGTCGAGGGCGAACAGGGAGGAAATCTTCCAGAGGATGCGCCGGGTCGCGGGGGAGAGGCGCTCCCGTGTCGAGCGCCCTCCCTCCGGGGCGACCCCCTCGCTCCGCGCCGCCTCGACGGCCGGCGACAGGCGAAGGTAAAGGACCGCCGTCGCGAGGAGCAGGGCCGCGTAGACCGCCAGGGCGGCGCGCAGCGACGTCACCTGGCCGACGGCCGCCGATGGTGGCGGGAGAAGGTCGGACATACTTCCGCCCGCTTCCGGCGCCCCGGCCATGTGCCGCCAGGCGGCCGGCAGGCCCGCGAGCAGCCCCCCGAGGGCGCCCCCGACGTCCTGCAGGACGTTGTACCAGGCGAAGGCACGCGTCCGCCCCCGGTCGGTGACGGCCGCCGGGAGGATCGCCTGGTCGAGGATGAGCGCGGCCCCTCGATCGCGGCCCATCCCGTTCACCATCCCCAGGAAGGCCGCAGCGCCGGCCGCCAGGGGGTGGGAGGAGAGGGCGAACAGGCCGCCGCCGGCGACGCCCAGGAGGGCGACCCAGAACAGGGACCGCCGTCGCCCGAAACGGTCGCCGGCCAGCGTGACGATCAGGGCGGCGACCGCCGCGCCGGCCAGGCCCACCCCGATGACGCAGCCGATCTGGGCCGGGTCGAAGCGCAGCTGCGCCAGAAAGACGCCCATGAGGACGCCGACCATCCCGGTCGCCGCCGACCGCAGGAACGCCGCTGCATACAGGATTCTGAGGTCCGCCATCGCCTTCCCGCCCCCGGCTCGCCCGGGGCGCGGCAGATTATCACCGACCCGGGGTTGCGCCGCCGCCCGCCGGGCCTATACATATGTGTGCCGAACCAGGCCTGCCTGGCGACCGGACACCGCAGGCTTCAGGCGAGCCGGTCCCGGGAGGGTGCAACGACCGGAGAGCAGATCTGCCGGGCGCTCGACGAGCTGGCGCGGAGGGGGGCCGGCATGGGCGAGATCCTGTCGGACGCCGTGGAGCGCCTTCACGGTTCCAATCCGCGCTTCCACTGGACCGGCATCTACGAGCTGTTCCCCGACAACGTCCTGCGCCTCGGGCCGTTCGTCGGCGCCCCGACCGACCATGTCTTCATCGCCGTGGGCCAGGGTGTGTGCGGCACGGCGGTCGCCGAGAAGCGCAACATCAACGTCCCCGACGTCTCCAGGGAGACCAACTACCTGGCGTGCTCGGCGGCCACCCGGTCCGAGCTGGTGATCCTCATACGCCGCGGCGACACGATTTACGGGCAGATCGACATCGACAGCAATGAGCTGAACGCCTTCGACCCCGCGACCGTCGCCGAAGTGGAGAGGGTCGCCGACTGGCTGGCCGGCGCCTACGCCCGTCGCCGGGAGCCCGCGCGGGCGGGAGGCCGGCCGGTGCGGCCGTGAGCCGCCGGAGAGCGGCCGTCCTGAAAGTCCGTGCCGGGGAAGCCGGGGCATTTCGGCAGGACGCCCGGCAGTCGCTGCAGTCCAGGATCGAGGACTACGAGCGGCGTTTCCAGCTCCTCGACAGCCAGATACGGATTCTGGAGCGCGAGCGTCAGAAACTGTCGGCGGTTGTCAACCATGCCGGCGCCGGCTTCCTGGTGGTCGATCCCCGCCTGAAGATCCTCTGGGCCAACGACTTCGCCGCCCGGCAGTTCCGCAGCGCGGCTCACCCGTCCGCCCTGCTGGGGCTCCCCTGCAACCGCGCCCTGTGCGATCGGGACGCCATCTGCGAGACCTGCCCCGCCGCCCGCCCGTTCGCCTCCGGGGAGGTGGCCCACCAGGAGATGCGACTCGCGATCGGAGGGGCGACGCGCCACATCTACGCCACGGGGATGCCGATCCGCTCTCCCTCGGGAGAGATCGAGGAGGTGATCCTGATGCTTCAGGACGTCTCCGACCTGGAGGTCCTGCGCCGGTCGCAGGAGGCGCTGCTCCGCAGCGAGCAGCTGCTGCGCCAGTCGCAGAAGATGGAGGCGGTCGGGAGGCTGGCCGGAGGCGTCGCCCACGACTTCAACAACCTCCTGACGGTCATCAGCGGGCGCTGCGATCTGCTGACGCGGCGCTTCCCCCAGAGCGACCCGCTGCACGCCGAGATCGCGACGATCCAGCAGGCCGCCCACCGCGCGGCGGCGCTGACGGGGCAGCTGCTGGCGTTCAGCCGCAAGCAGGTGCTGCAGCCCCGTATCCTGGACCTCAACAAGGTGGTCGCGGACCTGGAGAGGATGCTGCGCAGCCTGATCGGGGAGGACATCGAGCTGACCACCGTCCTGCGCCCGGGCGTCGGCAACGTGAAGGCCGACCCGGGGCAGATCGAGCAGGTGATCCTGAATCTGGCCGTGAACGCCCGCGACGCCATGCCGACCGGGGGGAAGCTCGTGATCGAGACGGCGGAGGCGGATCTCGATGAGACGTACGCCCGCGAGCACCCGCCCACGATCCCCGGCCGCTACGTGATGCTGGCCCTCGGCGACACCGGCTGCGGCATGGACGCGGAGACGCGGGCCCGCATCTTCGAGCCGTTCTTCACCACCACGGAGAAGGGCAAGGGGACGGGGCTGGGCCTCGCCACCGCCTACGGGATCGTGAAGCAGAGCGAGGGGTACATCTGGGTGTACAGCGAGCCCGGGCTCGGCTCCACGTTCAAGATCTACCTCCCCCGCGTGGAAGGCGCGGTCGGGACGGAACCTCAGGAGGCCGGCGCGGCGCGGACGTGGGACGGAACGGAGACCGTCCTCCTGGTGGAGGACGAGGCGGTGGTCCGGGAGCTGGTCCGGGAGATCCTGCAGCGCAGGGGTTACCTCGTCCTCGAGGCGCGCGACGTCGCGGAGGCGCGCCGGATCTGCGAAGGGCACACGGAGGAGATCCACCTGCTGCTCACCGACGTGGTGATGCCGCAGATGAACGGCCGCGAGCTGGCCCTCGCCCTCGCCCCCCTCCGGCCGGGCATGCGGGTGCTCTACATATCCGGCTACACCGACGACTCCGTCGTCCTGCGCGGGATCATCGAGGCGAAGGCGGCCTTCCTGCAGAAGCCGTTCACACCGGCCGCCCTGGCGCGCAAGGTGCGCGAGGTGCTGGAGGCCGCTGCCCCCGCCGGCCGGCCTTGACCGGCCGCACCGCGCCATGGCCCGTCTCCGCTCCATCAACGTGTTCATCGAGGCGAACCCGAACTGCCCGGAGGGGTGCGACCAGAGGTTCAGCGCCTCCGGCGAGGCCCGGCCCGTGACCTGGGTGCGGCACTGCCCCGCCGGCGACGAGACGATCCTGTGCGACGTCTCCGGCTGGTCGAGCGCGGGCGGCGGCTCCCCCTGCCCGGCGCGGGCGGTGGCCGTGGAGGATTCGAGCTCGGGCGTCTCGACGCTGGTGTACGGCGGCGACTGGGGGCTGCGGCTGACGCCGCGCGGCGGCGAGCCGTTCGGCGAGCCGTATCTTCTCCTGGCCGACGCCTCGATGGCCGGCGCGGACGGGTGATCCTCCGCTTCTCCTCTCCGGAAAGGCCGCCCAGCATACTCCTCCTTCCGCCCCGGGAGCGCCCCCCTTGTGAGGGCCGGATCGCGGTGCTAGAGTGGCGTCCCTTCCGGATGCCGAACCCTGCGGAGGCCACGATGCGATCCCCGACTGTGATGGCGTGCCTGCTGTCCACCTGTCTGGTATCCACTTGCCTGGTGGTTTCGTCCGGGCCAGCGTTCGCGCACGCCGGCGCCGCCTTCGCGGCGCAGGACGCGCCCGCGCCGACTTTCAAGGTCGAGAAGCTGACCGACCGCGCCTACTGCCTGTTCGGCAGCGGCGGCAACGTCGGCATCCTGGTGACCGGGGCGGGCGTCCTGGTGATCGACGACCAGTACGAGAACGTCGCGCCGGGCATCGTCGATCAGATCCGGGCGCTGACGGACCGGCCGATCCGCTACCTGGTCAACACCCACTACCACGCCGATCACACCGGCGGGAACGCGGTGTTCGCCAGGTTCGCGGAGATCATCGCGCACGACAACGTCCGGCCGCGGCTCCTGGACTACCCGGAGACGATCCGGAGGACGTTCCCGGGGCGCTTGAAGGTGGTCGAGGCGGAGATCGCCTCGCTCAAGGACGCGGCGGATCCGTACGGCCTCTCCCTGGAGAAGGACCTCGGCCTGCTGAAATTCTTCCTTGAAGCCGCCGAGGGGTTCCGCCTCGAGAAGGCCGCGCCGCCCGGCATCACCTACGACGGGCGCCTCAGGCTGCATCTGGGCGGCCAGGAGGTCGAGATCTTCCATGTCGGGCCGGGGCACACCGACGGCGACTCTCTGGTGTTCTTCAGGCGGGAGAAGGTCCTGCACATGGGGGACCTGTTCTTCAACGGCATGTACCCGTTCATCGATTCCCTGGGGGGAGGATCGTCGCGCGGCTACATCGAAAACATCGATCGCGCGCTTCAGAGCGTGCCC
>JACQNT010000027.1 GCA_016202915.1 Acidobacteriota bacterium | reverse complement strand
GTCGATGCGGTGCGGCGGCTCGTCCAGGCCCAGCGCCTCCTGGAGCGCCTCGAGGACCTCGACGCCGTGGGTGTGCGGGGCGCGGAACATCGCCTCGAACGACAGGCGCGCGTTGCGCAGCGTCGTATCGAGGAAGGCCCGCCGCGTTCCCCGCCGGGGCGCCAGGATCCGCACGCCCGATCCCTTCCTCCCGGCCAGCCACTCCTCCAGGACCTGCCGCGATGCGGGCTCCATCTGGACGCAGATCGTCTCAGGGATATAGTCCGCGCTGTCGTAGTACCGCGTCAGGCAGGTGGCCAGGAACTCCGGGTCGTCCTCGCGGATACTTTCGAAGGAAAACTCGCGGCGCGCCTGGACCTGTCCCTCGCGCATCTGGAAGACCTGGAGCGAGGCGATCTCCCCCTCGCGGAAGAAGCCCAGGTAGTCCTGCTCCTCCAGGCCGACCGAAGCGACGCTCTGGCGCTCCGACGACTTCTCGACGCTGCGGATTAAATCCCGGTAGTGAGCGGCGGCCTCGAAGCGCTCCTGCTCCGCGGCCAGGGCCATCTTCTCCTTCAGGCGCCCGAGCAGATCCCTGGTGCGTCCCTCCAGGAAGAGCCGCGCGTCCTGCGCCGCCTGCGCGTAGTCCTCGTCCCTGACCAGCCCGGCGCAGGGGCCGAGGCACTGGTTGAGCTGGTACAGGAGGCAGGGGCGCGGGCGGGTGCCGTCCAGGTGCTCGTAGCAGGTGGCGACCTTGAAGTGGCGCGCCACCAGGTGGATCGTCCTGCGCGCCGCGCTGGCAGGAAGGTAGGGGCCGAAGTAGGCGTTCCGGTCCAGGCGCGCCCGCCGCACCAGCACCACCCGCGGATATCTCTCGGAGGTGGTCATCTTGAGGTAGGGGAAGTTCTTGTCGTCACGCAGCCGGATGTTGAAGCGCGGCCGCTCTTTCTTGACGAGATTGCTCTCCAGGATCAGCGCCTCGACCTCGGTGCGCGTCACGATGTATTCGAGGTCGTGGATCTCCGCCAGGAGCGCGTCGGTCTTCGGCGCCTGCCCCGCCGACGACTCCTGGAAGTAGGAGCGGACGCGGCTCTTGAGGGAACGGGCCTTGCCGACGTAGATCGCCCTGCCGCCCCGGTCCCTGAACAGGTACACCCCGGGCCCGTCGGGCAGGTCGTCGAGCTTGAGGCGGGCGGGGGTCGAGGAGTCCATGCTCACGCCGTCGCCATGACGAGGACCTTCTTCAAGTACTTGATCCTGTCGCGCAGGGCTGCCGCCTCCTCGAAGCGCATCTTCTCCGCCGCCGCCCGCATCTCCCTCTGCAGGCGGCCGATCTCGGCCTCGATCTCCTCCGGCCTCCGCCCCTGCTCCTCCCCCTCCGCGGCCTCGATCGGCACCTTGAGGTAGTCCGCCTCGTAGACGCTCCCCAGCACCTCGTCGATCGCCTTGATGATGGTCTCCGGAGTGATCCCGTTCTTGTTGTTGTACTCCCCCTGGATCGCCCGCCGGCGGTCGCTCTCGTCGAGCGCCGCCCGCATCGAGTCGGTGATCACATCGGCGTACATGAGCACCTTGCCGCGCACGTTGCGCGCCGCGCGGCCGCAGGTCTGGATGAGCGATCCGGCCGAGCGCAGGTACCCCTCCTTGTCGGCGTCCAGGATCGCGACCAGGGAGACCTCCGGCAGATCGAGCCCCTCGCGCAGCAGGTTCACCCCCACCAGGACGTCGAACTCCCCGCGCCTCAGGTTCCGGAGGATCCGCACCCGCTCCAGCGTCTCGATGTCGGAGTGGAGGTACTCGACCTTCACCCCCAGATCGCGGTAGTGGCGGCTCAGCTCTTCGGCCATTCTCTTGGTCAGCGTGGTGACCAGGACCCTCTCTCCGTGGTCGATCCGGCCGCGGATCTCGTGCAGGAGATCATCGACTTGATGGACCACGGGCCGCACCTCGATCTCCGGGTCCATCAGGCCGGTCGGCCGGATCACCTGTTCCACCACCTCGCCGCCGGTGGCCTGCAGTTCGTACGGGCCGGGAGTCGCCGACACGTAGACCCTCTGGCCGACCCGCTCCTCGAACTCCTCGAAGCGCAGCGGCCGGTTGTCGATCGCCGAAGGCAGGCGGAAGCCGTATTCGACGAGCGTCGTCTTGCGCGACCGGTCCCCCCAGTACATGCCGTGGAGCTGCGGCACGCTCACGTGGCTCTCGTCGATGAACATCAAGTGTTCTTTCGGCAGGTAGTCCAGGAGGGTCGGCGGCGGCTCCCCGGGGCGCCGGCCGGTCAGGTGCCGGGAGTAGTTCTCGATCCCCTGGCAGTAGCCGACCTCTTTGATCATCTCGAGGTCGAACATCGTCCGCTGGTGGAGCCTCTGCGCCTCCAGGAGCTTGCCCGCGCCCTCCAGCGCCGCGAGCCTCTCCTGGAGCTCGACCTTGATGCTGTCGATCGCCTTCAGGAGGCGGTCGCGCGGCGTGACGTAGTGCGAGTTGGGGTAGATCGGGATGCGGTGCAGCCGGCGCAGCGCCGCCCCGCGCACCGGGTCGATCGCCGACAGGGTCTCCACCGCGTCCCCGAACAGCTCGACGCGCACGGCGAACTCCTCGTAGGAGGGGAAGATCTCGATCACGTCGCCGCGCACCCGGAACTTGCCGCGCTCCAGGTCGAAGGGCGTCCGCTCGTACTGGATCTCGACCAGCTTGCGCAGCACGGCGTCGCGGTCCACCTGCATCCCCGGCTCCAGGAGGACCATCATGCCATGGTACGCCTCCGGCGAGCCCAGGCCGTAGATGCACGACACGGAGGCGACGATCACCACGTCCCGTCTCTCGAACAACGACCGGGTCGCCGAGTGCCGCAGCCGGTCGATCTCGTCGTTGATGGTGGCCTCCTTCTCGATGTAGGTGTCCGACTGCGGCACGTAGGCCTCGGGCTGGTAGTAGTC
>JACQNT010000029.1 GCA_016202915.1 Acidobacteriota bacterium | reverse complement strand
GGAGCGCTCGTGCTGGCCGTCGCCGGCCCGGGACCCCTCGGCTGCGACGTCGAGCCGGTGGTGCCCCGGCCGGGCGCCGTGTGGCGCGATCTCCTCGGCCCGGACCGCTTCACCCTCGCGACGGTCGTCGCCCGGGAGACCGGCGAGGACGAGGCCGCCGCCGCCACGCGCGTGTGGGCTGCCGCCGAGTGCCTGAAGAAGGCGGGCGCCGTGGTCGACGCCCCGCTGGTGCTCTCCTCCGCGGCGTCGGACGGCTGGGTCAAGCTGGCGGCCGGCCCCCTCGTCGTCGCGACCTTTGTGGCACGGGTTCGCGGGATCGAACGGCCGCTGGCGCTGGCCCTGCTCGTGGGAAACGGCGATGCCCGCCTATGAGTACCGCCACGTGATCGGCTTCGAGGAGATGAATCTGGTCCCACTCCTCGTAAGAGGCGACGCATGAAGGGCGCCGCCGACGTCAGAGGCAGGGGGCCGTCCGGTGGGGCGATGCGCGCCTACGAGTACCGCCACGTGGTCGGCTTCGAAGAGACGAACCTCGTGGGTAACGTCTACTACGTCAACCACCTGCGCTGGCAGGGGCGCTGCCGCGAGCTCTTCTTGCGGGAGCACGCCCCCGAGGTGCTGAACGGACTGGCCCACGACCTGCGCCTGGTCACGACGCGGTGCGCGTGCGAGTACTTCGCCGAGCTCGGCGCGTTCGACGAGGTCGTGGTCCGCATGCGGCTGGGGGCGCTGACGCAGAGCCGACTGTCGCTGGTCTTCGAGTACTGGCGCCAGTCGGGGGACGGCGAGGAGCTCGTGGCCCGGGGCGAGCAGCAGGTGGCCTGCATGCAACGCGACGGGGACCGGCTGGTCCCCGCGCCGGTTCCGGAGTCGCTTCGGGAGGCGCTGCGGCCGTACTCGCGGCCCGACGCCTCAGGGGGCCATCAGTGAGGAGGGTATAGAGGAGGACGGGAGCGAGATCCCAGAGGAGGGTATCGCCATGAAGAAGGCATTCCTGGTTCTGCTCGGTGCGTGGCTCGTCGGAATCGGGATCGGCCCGCACTTCATCGCGTCGGCCGATCCGGTCGGGCCGGGGTTCGATCTCTTCTTCACGATCCCGGGCCCGACGGGCATGATCATCCCGGCCGGGACCATCCCGGGACAGGAGACGGATGTCCCGGTTCCCTTGATCGGCGTCCCGATCGGGCCCGGGAACACCGACACCCGGGTGGTGCGGATGTCTGGAGTGGGCGGCGTGGGCGAACCCAAGTTCGGCGAGCCGATCCCGATCGAGCTCGTGGCCCTCTCGCTGACGAGCCCGGGGCCGGTCCCCATCGCCGGCGGCCCCTACACCGTGGGTGTCGTCGAGGACCCCGGGGTGGCGAGTCCCGGCACGATGACGATCCTTCACGAGACCGAGAGCGGTGGGACGTTCACGTCTGATCTGGAAGTCCACACGCTCGTGACGCTCGTTGCTCCCGACGGCTCGGTGCTCGGCCCCGCCCCACGAACGGACATGCTGAGCGGCAGCGGGAGCTGGTCCCATACGCCGCCGCCCGGCTACCCGGGGGGCTCGGCATTCCCGAGCGGCGGATTCTTCGCGGGGCCGACGACTGAGCTGGGCCTGCTGGCGGCGCACTTTACTCAACCACCACACGACGGAGTGCCGGTGCCCGAGCCCTCGGCGCTGCTCGTACTGGGGTGCGGCGTGCTGGCGCTGGGTGCAGCGACCTGGAGGCGAAGACCGCCAAGGTAGTGAGAACGCACGGCGGGGCACGCGGACCCTGCTGGGGCGGCTTCACGCGCTGACTCTCGCCTGGGGATGCTCCCGCTCCTCCTCGCCCAGGCCGAACTGATCCGTTCCGTGCCACTCGGGAGCCCCTGCAGGCTTTCGCCATGAGCCAGCCCCTCACAGTCCAGGTACGGTTCTTCCGGACCGCGACCAGGGGCGTCCTGGAGCAATACTTCGCCACTCGCTTGGAGGGCGCGATGGTCGTCGAGTGGAGAAACGGCGGCGGTGCGCAGGGGAGCGGCAGGACAGGCAAGTCGGTGAGCTTCACCTGCGCGAGGACCATCTACCGGGATGAGGTCAACGGTGTCGAGGCACAGTCCACGCAGGCGATTGCTCTCGAACTCGTGCCCCCAGCCGGCGAGGTTCCGGCCGGCAACCCGCTCGATCTCGCGGTGGGGATCGTAGAGCTCTCGGCGTGACCTATGGCGACACCTTGCTCGGCGACCCCGCGGTGGCCAGGGCCAGCTTCGACACCATCGCTCCGGGCGTGAGCCCGCTGGGCCTCTTTGTGAGGCCCCTCGACGAGGCCGAGCGCGTTGCATCGTCGGCGTACGTCGGGAGCGCCTCGGCGTCGGTCACACGAGCAGCTCCCGCGACTCCCGAACGTCCGACGCTCCTGCCTCTTTCCTATTGTCTCCTGGCGCTGAGTGTCGGGGTCGGGGCGCGGCGTCCAATCCGAGGGCGTTCGCGGGGCGTGACGTCATGAGGGCCATCATCATCGCCTTGAACGGGCCCGGCCACAAGTGGGCCTCGCTGACCTTTCTCGGCATCGTCCTCGCCCACTGGGCTGAGCACGTCTTCCAGGCGGTCCAGGTCTTCGTCCTGGGCTGGCCGCGGGAGGCGTCGAAGGGCGCCCTGGGGCTCC
>JACQNT010000028.1 GCA_016202915.1 Acidobacteriota bacterium | reverse complement strand
CTGCAGTACGGCGTGCCGCTCCAGGTCCTGGTGGACAAGTTCAGCCACGTCCGCTTCGAGCCCTCGGGCTTCACCAACAACACCGAGATCCCGATCGCCAAGTCGATCGTGGACTACATCTTCCGCTGGCTGGCGTCGAAGTTCCTCTCCAAGGACGCCCAGCAGGCGATCGGCGTCCACGCGAAGGACGAGGCGCCAGCGTCCCTGACCGACAACCGCGCGCCCGGCGGGCGGCCGGGCGCCTCCCCGGGCGCCCCGCTGCCGATCAGCCTGGTGCCCGGCCCGGCCGGGTCGCCCGCGGGCCGCGGGCCGTCGTCCGTCGGCGCCGCCGTCCACGATCCGGCGCGCGCGCCGTTCGCCTTCCGCCCCGACGAGGACGCGCCGCCCTGTCCCGACTGCGGCTCGATCATGGTGCGCAACGGCGCCTGCTACAAGTGCCTGAACTGCGGCGCGACGAGCGGCTGCTCGTAGGTCGTCGCGAACGGAAGAAAGGGGGGGCTGAATGGCGGCCCCCCCCCTTTTTATTAGCCAGCCAAGTTAGAGGACTATATGGAAAAGATCCCGGGGCCTGTTGCGCATGTGGTCGGAGAAGTACTCGGAGCCTACTATTACAGCCATCGACGCCTCAACAGTCTCTTTATCGAGAAAGGTGCCCCAGGTGAGCCGCCTGTCGGGAATTGTGCAGACAAGTGCAGGTTGTGGCTCAAGCGAGTCAGTGCAGACGCGAGCGTCGACGCATTTGGGGTCCTTGGTGGCGTGCTCGAAAAACTAATGGAAGTGGATCGCACTTGGGATGAGTCCCAGCCCAAGCATCGTGAACGAATCACGCAGATCCTCGGTCGCCACGGTCTTCGCTACGAGCAGGGAGGCCGCATTGCTGGCGCTGCGGTGGCGATGCCGACAAGAACATTGCAGGCCATTCTAAAGGCCCGCGATCTCCCTGCGCTTGAGGTAGAGGTCGAGCGGGCGCGCCAGAGCGTTGAGACGGATCCACCAGCTTGCATTACTGCATGCTGCTCAATACTCGAGGCGCTGTGCAAGGTGTTCATTGACGATGAGGGCTTGCCCATGCCAGCGAAGCAAACAATCAAGCCTCTATGGAAGGTCGTCCAGGACCATCTTGGTCTCGACCCGGGCCGGGTGGAGGATGATGATATTTCGCACATCTTGTCTGGGATGACTTCCGTCGTCGATGGAATCGGATCGCTCCGGACTCACGCAAGCTCCGCGCATGGGCGTGGCCGACGGCAGTACACCATGCTTGCACGCCATGCACGACTCGTCTTACACGCGGCCCACACGCTCGCGGTATTCGTAATCGAGACCTGGGACGAGAGGAAGTCTAAGCAAGCGAAGGTGGAGAAGGCTGTCTAACACATGAACTCGCTGGCAGACGGCCGGCCCACAGTGGACTGGCGTCCGCGCTCGCCTGCCACGGGTTATGCGGGGCGTGATGCTGGCAAGTACACAACCTGAGCGTTCAATTCCGGACGCCTGAAGCGCTGGCCATCCGAATCGTTCGAGCGCAATACCAGATCGCCGGAGAACCGGGATGAGAATGCCGCGCCGCGCGCTTTCACTCGTGCCCCTGTTGATCGCCGCAGCCTGCGTCAATGGCGAGGCGGGGGCGGTCTGGTCGCCGCGAGAAGGGCGTGAGCTCCTCGGAACGGCCGCGCCGGAGTGGCGGGGCGTCGAGTGGATCCATGGAGGACCGCTGAGCCTCGCGGACCTGCGCGGCCGGGTTGTGCTGCTGCGCTTCTGGCTGGTGAATTGTCCGTACTGCCAGCGCTCGGCGGCCGCGCTGCGGACCTGGTCGAAGCGGTACGGTAGGAGGGGCCTGGTGGTGGTCGGGATCCATCATCCGAAGTCGGAGGAGGCGCGCGAGCGGAAGTTGGTCAAGGCGGCGGCACGCGATCTGGGGTTCGACTTTCCGGTCGGCACGGACGATGAATGGACGACGGTGCGCGCCTACGGCGTCGGCAGCGTCTTCAAGAGGTACACCTCGGTCAGCCTCCTCATCGGCCGCGACGGAATCATCCGGTTCGTGCACGACGGGGGTGAGTACCACCAGGGGGCCGAGCCCGGCCACGAAGAGTGCCGCGCCGCCTACGAGACCTTCGAGTCGGCGATCCGGAGCGCTCTGGCCGAGTGAGCCGGGACTTCGTGCCGGGACTGCGTGTTGACACCACGGTCTTGGGCGGCTATCCTTCCCACACTTCTGCTGCGTTCCCGTTTTGATCGAGAGAAGAGAGAATCATGCGCCGGAGCCGCGTCCGAGTCCTTCTGGCCGTCCTGCTGCTGGGCGGCGGCTCCGTCGGCACGCTCGTCGCGCAGGAGCCCGCGTTCGTCCGGCAGTTCCGGATCTTCTTCGGCAACCTGCACGCGCACACGTCCTATTCGGACGGGAGCGGGACGCCCGCCGAGGCCTACGCGCACGCGCGCACGAGGGCCGGGCTGGATTTCCTGGCGATCACCGAGCACAACCATCGCAGCGCGGAGCAGGGGGCCAAGGCACGGGCGGACGGGCTGCTGATAGGCAGGGATCCCGCCCTCTACACGAGGCTGGTGCAGGCCGCGCGGGACGCGGCTCGGCCGGATTTCGTGGCCCTCTGGGGGCAGGAGTTCTCGACCATCAGCGCCGGCAACCACGTGAACGTCTTCGGCGTCGAGGAGGTCATCGACGATCAGGAGGTTCCCAACGGCGATTTCCGGGCGCTGTACGAACGCTGGCTCAGGGATCACCCGGGCTTCCGGCTTCTCCAGTTCAATCATCCCTGGGACGGTGACGACCCGGCGAGAGCCTATGGACGCGACGATTACCACGGCAGCTACTCCAGGCTGCGGGCGGCCGCCGGCCGGTTCGTGAGCCTCATCGAGGTGATCAACGGCCCGGGCCTGAGCAGCGCGACCGGCGTGCGGGCCAGTGTCAGAGGGGAAGGGGACTACCGGGAGTACCTGCGCCGGGGCTTCCGGCTGGCCCCGACCGCCGACCAGGACAACCACTACCGCAACTGGGGTCTGCTGACCGAGGCGCGCACGGGGGTGCTGGCCCCGGAGCTGACCCGGGATTCGATCGTCGCCGCCCTCAGGGATCGCCGCGCCTACGCGACGACCGACCGCAACCTGCGCCTTCTGTTCGGGGTGAACGACGCGGTGATGGGCAGCGAGATCACCGCGACCTCCCGGGATCTCAGGGTCTTCTGGAGCATCGAGGATCCGGACGAGGGCAACGCGCCCTACGAGATCCGGATCGTGCGCGGGAACTTCCGGGCCACGACGCGGCCCGTGGAGGAGAGCCTCCTGGATCGGCAGACCGGGGACGGCGCGCGGACCGCGACCTTGACGACGCCGTTCGACAACACCTTCGTAGATTTAAGGATCTACCAGCGGCCCGATGACGGCGCGGCGCGCGATGTGGCGATCACCAGTCCGGTGTGGGTGCGGATCCCGTAAGGGAGGAAACGGCCATGGCCCTGAACGTGCCCGAAATCCTCGTCAAGCTCGTCGATAACGCGAACCTCGGGAAGGTGGTGACAGACGTGGGGGCGGGGCTCGCGCTCTCGATTCCGTTCGTCATGCTCCTCGGAACCTGGACCGGAATTTCGGTCCTGCCGGCCGATCGCCTGAGCGAGCTCGCCCAGGAGATCAAGGACGAGGAGCAGCATCTGGCCCGGGAGCAGGACGGGTTTCGCGGCCCTCTCGAGGAGGCCGCGAAGCTGACGGGCTCGGCGCCCCCGCGGGCGGAGGACACCGGAGAGATGCTCTATTCCCTGGCCAGGCGCCAGGCCGCCCACCTGGCCGCGATGCTCGAGGTGATCGACAAGCAGATCGACCTCGCCGCCAGGGGAGCCTCGCGGGACGGCCCGTCGGTCGAGCGGCTCTCCGGGCAACGGACCCTCCTCGCTTCGCTGAACGACCGCCTGATCAGCCAGCGCGAAGCGGTGGACGAGATCCTGGAGCACACCGGGACCCTCCGGAACCGCAGGGAGGACGCCGGATCGCTGGTGCGGAACGTCGAGGTCTTCACGGACAATCTCAGCGCCGTGCTGGCCTTCAGCGTGATCTTCGGGGTGCTCCTGAGCCAGATCCAGCGGCTCGTTTTCGTCGACTGGATCTACGACCAGATCCTGAAGCGCCGCCGCGGCGGCCCCACCATCCTGTCGAAGATCCGGCAGCGCGCCGTGCGCAAGAAGGACTACTCTGAGCTCGTGAGCAACTACTACCGCTACGTCGAGGGGAGCATCAACATGATCCCCGCCGTGCTTCTCTTCGGCCTGGCCTTTCCCAACTACGCCAACCAGCGGCTCGCCCTGGAGAGGATCGTCCGACCGGGCCTGTTCCTGGCCGGATCGGCCGCCGTGACGCTGCTCCTGGCCGTCTCGGGCTTCTTCACCTACCGCCGGTTCCGCGAAAAAGAGGAGGAGCTGGCATCGCCAAAGTAACGGCCGCCGGGCCGGCGGCGCGGCGAGGTCAGGGGCGGGCGAGCAACGGGTTGTTGTCCAGTTGTCCTTCGAGGACCCCCTTGTTCCTCGCGACGTAGTCCACCAGGTTCGCGGGACGGTACCCCAGGTCCTGCTTGTATCGGGCCACGACCGTCCAGTGGAGCAACTCGTTTGACGGCAGGGGTTCCTCGCCGTCGGCGGGGGGCCGGCCGATCGTCCGATCGAGGGCCGGGAAGAGCCGGTAGAACCCCTCGTGCGAGCCGTGCGCGATCGGCATCCACTCGGGGCGCTCTCCCAGCGTCCTCCTGGCGCGGTCGGGATCGACAGCGAGGCCCACGTCCACGGCCTTCCGCAGGATCCAGTTCAGGGCGACATGCGACAGCTCCGGCTGCGGATAGCCGCCGCCGATGTCGGAGTGGGCCCCGATGAACCATGCCTGTTGCATGCGCTGGGACGTCGCGTGCGGCTGCTGCCTCCAGACCGCCGGCTCGAAGTGCGGGCGGTGCTCGTCGATGGCGAGCGCCTGGTAGGCGTGCTCCACGATCGAGCTGAGCTTCACGTCATGGAAGCGCTCGCGGCCGAGCGGGTGGTTGTGACGCATCAGCGGGTTGCCGAGCGAGCCGACCGTGTCCCAGACCCCGATGAAGCGGATGGGCGTGACGTCCTCCACCGAATAGTTGGCGCGGAACTCCGCGGCCTGGCGCTCTCGCGGGGCCTTGGAGGCGCTCCGCGAGCGGTAGAACGAGTAGGCGGCGTCGATCCTGTCGCGGCGCTCCTTCCGCAGGACGCCGCATTTCCGGATCAGACCGACGAGACTGCGGACGGTGAAAGCTCCCCGGCTGAAGCCGAAGAGAAAGATCTCGTCGCCGCGCTCGTAGTTGTCGATCACGGCGCCGTAGGCCTGGAGAACGTTCGTGGAGAGGCCGCGGCCGGTGGCCCCGTCCCAGGCGCGACGGAACCAGTTGCCCGTCGTCCCCACTCCCGGGTCGTAGTAGACCGCCTGCGGCACCTCGCCAGGCGCCTCGGGCAGCACCAGGTTGCGGATCTTGTAGACATTGGTGGGGTAGGGATCGTCGTGCCTGTTCCAGGTCCCATCGCAGCAGATGACGAGCCGCTTGCGCATCGGTTCCGTCTCCCGCCGGTTCGGAGCCGCAGTTCCCCGAGTCTTCCCCTACCAGAACGAGCCGGCGCGAGTCAACACGGCCGCCGGGTCCGCTGGACCGGGCCCTCCGGGCCGCCAAATCTTGACAGGTCCTCGTTCCGGGTGTATGCGTAAGGACATATTTGCCTGACCTGAGCCCTGCTGCGGTGTCTGGCGTCACGTCCTGTCGACCGCTCGGCCCGGCCGTGGTCGGCCGCGCCTGCCGACCAGGGACTCGCCGACAGGCGCCGCGGGTCACCCGAGGAGGCGATTCATGACCGTCCCGCGCGATCCCGATCCGAAGAAGACGGAGGAGTTCATCCACAAGGTGCTCGGGGACACGAGCGCCACGATGACCACCCTGCTCGCCGCCATCGGCGACCGGCTGGGCCTGTTCAAGGACCTGGCCGCCAAGGGTCCGGCGACGAGCGCCGAGCTGGCGGCGCGCACCGGCATCAATGAGCGCTATGCCCGCGAGTGGCAGGGCGGCATGATGACAGCCGGCTACCTGCAGTACGACCCGAAGAGCCGCCGGTTCACGCTGCCGCCCGAGCACGTGCCGGCGCTGGCCCAGGAGGGAGGGCCGTTCTTCTTCGGCGGGGTCCTCGAGATGTTCCCGCCGCTCATCGGCGTCCTCGACCAGGTGACCGATTCCTTCCGCAAGGGCGGGGGCGTGCCCCCATCGGCCTACGGCGAGCGCTGGTGGGACGGGATGGAGCGCTTCACCCGCGGCTGGTTCGACAACCTTCTCACAGAGCAGTGGATCCCGGCGATGCCCGACGTGAAGACTCGGCTGGAGAAGGGCGCCGCCGTCGCGGACGTGGGCTGCGGGCGAGGGCGGGCGCTCATCAAGATGGCCCAGACCTATCCCGTTTCCCGCTTCGCCGGGTACGACGCGTACCTGCCGAACGTCGAGAGGGCCTCTGCGAACGCCGCGGCCGCCGGGGTGGCGGGCCGGGTTTCCTTCCACCACCTGGACGTGGTCAAGGGCCTGCCGCAGCAGCACGACATCATCACCACCTTCGACGTGGTGCACGACGCCGTGGATCCGCTCGGCCTCCTGCGCGCCATCCGCAAGGCGCTGCGGCCGGACGGCATCTACGTCTGCCTGGACATCAACTGCTCGGACAAGCTGGAGGAGAACGCCGGACCGCTCGGCGCCCTGTTCCACGGGTTCAGCGTGCTGTACTGCATGACCACGTCGCTCGCCGGCGGTGGCGCCGGACTCGGCACGGTCGGCTTCCACGAGCGCAAGGTGCGCGAGATGTGCGCCGAGGCGGGCTTCAAGAGCGTGCGGCGCGTGCCGCTCGAGAACCCGTTCAACAACCTGTACGAGGCGAGGCCGTAGCCGGCCCGGCCTTCGGGCCGGCCGCCGGCAGGGGAATCACAGGCATGATCACGGCATCCGAGCTCCGGGCGGGGATGGTGATCCGCCTGGAGAACGAAACCTACCGGGTCCTGGAGGCAACTGCCCACGCCGGCACGGCGAAACTCGGCGGATCCGTGCACGCGAGGCTCCTCAAGCTGGGGACGGGATCGGAGAGCGACCGCCGCTTCCGCCTCGAGGAGAAGGTCGAGGACCTGGATCTCGTCAAGCGGCATCTCGAGTTCTCCTACAAGTCGGGCGAGGAGTTCTATTTCATGGACCGGGAGAACTTCGAGCAGGTGCCGCTCCCGCGCTACCTGATCGGCGAGGCGCACCGCTTCCTCAGGGACGGCATGCGCCTGCCCGTCGAGTTCCTGGGCGAGGAGCCGGTGAAGGTGGTCTTCCCCGAGACCGTGGACCTGCGCGTGACCTCCACCCCCCAGCCGATGCACGCCACCCAGACGAGCACCATGAAGAGCGCGGCGCTCGAGAACGGCATGGAGGTCCTGGTCCCGCTCTTCATCAAGGAGGGCGAGCTCGTCCGCATCAACCTCGCGAGCGGCAGGTACGTGGAGCGCGTCCGGGAAGGCAGGCGGTAGCGGCTCACCACCTGAACCCGCCGATCGCGCTGAACAGCCGGTAGTCCGCGTCGCCCCGCAGATCAGGGAACCTCCTCACCCGGGCGCCGAGCGACCGTCTTCAAGGGAAACGGCCGCACTGCTCATAGCCGTGGTCCGTTCTCGCCTCGTAGCCCGCCTGCTCGCCCCTGACGGCCCGCAGCTCGTTCTCCGCCAGCGCCTCGAGGGCGACGTCGAGATCGGCGCAGCGCGGGAAGTCTCCCAGCGCCTCGACCCGCCGCCGGAGGCGGGCCACGGCGTCCAGGTAGATCCGCCGGTGGCCGTTCTCGTGGAGCGCCACGCAGGCGACGTAGTCCTCCCACTTCCGCACCAGGGCGGCGGGCACGCTCCGGCCGGGGGTCCAGCGCGGCAGGACCGTGGTGATGGTGGTGTCGGTCTCCAGGGAGCTCACGCGGCAGCCGGCGGGGGTCTCCTCCCTGCCGTAGGTGTACTCGAACTTCCACTTCGTCAGGGCGTCGGAGCGGCTCCCGTCATCGCGGATCGGCCCGAGCCGGCCCATCGCCCAGCGCAGCTCCTCCGCCGAGGCGCCCGACACGGCGTAGTACTCCTTCGTGTCCGCCACGCGGTCCTCCCCCGATCGACCCTGCGCCCGCGCGCAGGCGCCCAGGAGGAGGCTCGCGGCAATCAGCAGTGCCGCTGCACGGGAGGGCGACGCGCATTGCGCACAGGGATGCAGGGTCCCCTCACCCGTCGTGCGCTCAGAACATGGGGGTCGGAATATCGCCCCAGACAACGTGCGGCGGGGGCCTTTCGATTCCGGTGACGACCGGGCCCGAGATATCGACCTTCGCGAGGATGATCGGGTCGCGGCCGTAGGCGGCCGTGACGATGGCCCGCCCGCTCGCCTCGGGCGCGAACGTGCGGGCCCGGGTGAAGAGGACCTTGTAGCGGCGCCGGTCGAAGTCCTCCGGGACCCGATGACCGCCCGGCTCGTGCACCGCCTCGATCGGCAGGTCCGGCAGGTACCACTCCTCGGGTACGACATAGACCAGGAACCTGGATGCGCCCGCGGCCCGGATCGCATCCTGGACCCTGGGATCCGCCGCCGCAATGCCGTACGCGGTGCCCAGCTCCTGGTCGGTCAGGACCGCGGGCGAGAGCACTGCCGTCTCCTCCGTGTACATGGCCGAGACCTTCGAAATCGAGTGATCGCGCAGCCCGAGCCCGAGCGCCACGGCTGCCGCGATCAGGGCGGCGTAGATCCCCAGGGCCGTGACGAGCCTCCTGACCCCCTCCACCGGCAGGATCGTGGGAATCCTCTGCGCCAGGGCCCGCGGCAGGAACATCCCCGTCCGTGCCTGGTACGCGCTGTAGGTCTCGCCGAAGCGGGCCAGGCACCGCTCCTCCTCCCAGCGGGCCAGTACGGCATACAGGCAGAGCATCGTGACGTAGGTGACGAGGACCAGGAAGCGCGGCCAGAGCAGGACGGTCCCCAGACCCACCACAGCCAGGCCGACGTATTGGGGATGCCGGATGAGGGCGTAGAGCCCTCTGATGACCGCGCCGCGCCTCCGCAGCTTGGCCCAGTAGAGGGGGACCGCTCCCGCGAAGAAAATGGTCGCGCCCGTGAAGATCATCACGTTTGCGATCTCGTCCTGGGCGTTCAGCAGCCGGCTGTCGGTCTGCGAGAAGTGCGGGAGGAAGAACTGTGTGAGCCATGCCGTCGAGGGCCACCGGTGGAACAGATTCAGCGCCGGCCCGTAGGCGGAGTAGAAGTGCACGGCGAACGGACTGATCATGAACAGGATTTCGAAGACGATGACGAAGTAGAACGCCCAAGCGGCCGGCTTCAGGATCCTTTTCACCTCAGGCACCTCCTTGCCCTGCGCCTGGCGGCACGAAGGGCGTGAGCCCGGTGCGCGGGAGGAGGAGGCCGCGCGCCTGACCGACGCCGTCCTGCACGACCCGCCGGTACCGCTGCGCGCCGATCCGCGGTTCGAGGATCTCCTGCGCTGCGCCTGTCTGCCGCGGTAGCCCGCCAGGAACAGCTCTCGCGCTTCACCCCTGCCTGAAGGCGTG
>JACQNT010000008.1 GCA_016202915.1 Acidobacteriota bacterium | reverse complement strand
TCCTGAATCCGGAGTGTCGGTCTTTCGGATGACTACCCCTCGAGCGCCTCCTTCGGGAGGTGCCCGCGGATCGCGTCGCGCGCCTTTCGAGCCGCGGCGACGGCCCCTTCTGCCCTCAACGCCCACTCCCGGGCGAGCCGGGCCGGATCAGGAGGGTCGTTCATACAGGACCTTGCCCTCCCGGAGCGCCGGGCGGATGATGGTTCCCACGAGATCCCGGTACTGCTCGACCTCCTCCGGCGTCGCAACCACGATGTCCTTGGCGATCCCGATTCCGCTGAGGGCCGAGCGGATCTTCAGCCGCGCCGCCCGCTTGGAGCCCCGGACCCGCATAATCACCAGCAGGTCCACGTCGCTGTCAGTCCCGGCCGAACCCCTGGCGTGCGAGCCGAAGAGGATGATGCGATCCGGCTGGAACCTTTCCACGATACGCCGTACCATCTCCCGGATTCTCCCCTGCGCTGTAGAGGCTGCGGCGGACGGCGTGATGTTCACCCGGATCTCCTCGGTTCAGGAGGACAGAACGAGCCAGGGAGCGAGCATCTCCACCAAGGAGAGCCCCCCAGCACGACACGCGCCTTGCCCGTGGCATGCTCGATGCGCGCACTGCCATCTGCGCTCTGGACATCGCGCCGGGGTTTCAGGATGTTGGAATGGCTCATGAGGATTTGTTGCTGCTGACCCATCTTGCCCCGGACCGGGAAAGGTCGCCCGGTGTTCCACAACCACCGCCGCGCACGCCCTGCGTCAGCGCCAGCGCGACCAGACAAGAATGGCGAAGTTCAGCCTTGTGGCAGATTATATCCGCAAACTCGAACAACGAAGGGTCTCATCCTGAAGGCAGGAGGAAGCCATGAGTCGACAGGCCACGGGGGAACTGGAGGCGCTCGTCGCGAACACCAGGCTCGTCCTCCTGCGGGGGGACATCACCCAGCAGGACGTGGACGCCATCGTCAACGCCGCCAACTCGGGCCTCCTGGGTGGCGGCGGGGTCGATGGCGCGATCCACCGGGCCGGCGGGCCGAAGATCCTCGAGGAGTGCAGGTCGATCCGCGCCACGCAGGGAGGGTGCCCGACCGGCCTGGCCGTGGTCACCGGCGGCGGCAACCTGAAGGCCCGGTTCGTCATCCACGCCGTGGGGCCGGTCTGGCGCGGCGGGGACCGCGGCGAGGACGATCTGCTGCAGAGCGCCTACCTCAGCAGCCTCCGCCAGGCCGTGTCCCTGAAGATCCGGAGCGTCGCCTTCCCATGCATCAGCACGGGGGCCTACGGCTTCCCGATCGAGAGGGCGGCGCGCATCGCCTTCGAGGCGGTCTCGGGCTTCGTCGGGGACCAGCCGGGGCTGGAGGAGGTCCGCTTCGTCGTCTTCAGCCAAGGCGATCACGACGTGTACGCGGGCCTGTTCAGGAGCGACCCGGACCGCCCGCCCCGTCCCGCCTGATTTGGATCCGGAAAAATCCGCGTTATCCTGCTCACGTATCCCGCCCCGCGGCGTCCAAATGGGAGCGGGGCAGGAGCGGGTGCGGGCATCGTGCAGCCGGCGGATGAAAGCGCGCTCATCGCCAGGGCCCGGGAGGGGAGCAGGGCGGCCTTCGAGGAACTGGTGCACCTCTACGACCGGAGCGTCCTGCGACTTGCCCTCCGGATCGTGGGATCGGAGGAGGCGGCGCATGACATCTACCAGGAAGCGTTCCTCAGGATCTTCCGGTCGATCCACGACTTCCGCCAGGAGTGCGCCTTCCGGACCTGGGTGTTCCGGGTGGTCACCAACCTCTGCCTGGATCACCTTAGGCGCGCCGGGAAACGGCAGGAGGAAGGGCCGGTGGGACCGAGGGGCGAGAGCGAAGCACGGCCGCTCGAGGCGCTCGTGGCGGACGAGCGGCCCGACGGCGACCCCGAGCGCGTCCTGGCCCGCACCGAGATTCGCCGCCGCGTCGAGGCGGCCCTCGCGGGCCTGCCGCCGCGCGAGCGCCTGGTCTTCGAGCTGCGCCACGAGGAGGGTCTGCGCGCCGGCGCCATCGCCGAGGTCCTGGAGACATCGGAAGAAACGGTCCGGAACTGTCTCTACCGCGCCCACCGGCACCTGCGATCGGCGCTCGGGGACATGAGGACCGGCGCTCGGCGGGCGGCGGCGGAAAGGTGGAGTGAAGCATGACGTGTGAATCGGCTCGACAGCAGATCCTCCTTCTCCTGTACGGCGAACTCGAGGACGCCGCGCGGCGCGGAGTCGAGGCGCACGCCCACGAGTGCGGCGGCTGCCGCGCGGTTCTGGCGGAGGAGCGCCGGCTGTCCCTCCTCCTGTCGCAGAGGGCGGGGATGGAGCCCTCGGTCGATCTGCTTGACCGCTGCCGCGCGGACCTGGCGGTGGCGATCGGCGCGGAGACCGCGCCCGCGGCGCGCGCGCGGCGCCCGGCGTGGGTCTTTCTGTCGCCGGTCGCGGCCGCGGTGATCCTGGCCCTGGGATTCCTCGCGGGCCGGTTTCTCCCGCCGCTCGGGCCGGAACGCGCCGGGCGCGTGGCCGGCCTGGAGATGCCGGCGGGCGAGGCCGGTTCCACGGTGGCCGGGGTCAGCGACCTGGAGGCCGACCCGGAGAGCGACCGCATCAGCCTGAGCTACGACGTCCTGCGCCGCGCCTCGCTCGAGGGATCCGCCAGCGACCCGAGGATCCGCCGGCTGCTGGTCGAGACCGCACGGGACAGTCTCAACGCGGGTCTCCGCCTGGAGGCGCTCCTGGCTCTGAGCCGGCAGGTCGAAGAGGAGGACGCGCGGGCGGCGCTCCTGAGGGCGGTCCAGGAGGACGACAACCCCGGGGCCCGGCTGATGGCGGTCGGGGCCCTCGGACGGCTCGCCGGCCGGGACTCCGAGGTGCGCGGCGCCCTCGTGCGGGCGCTCCTTTCGGACGGCAACCCGGGGGTGCGCGTCCGCGCCATCGACGTGCTGGGGGAGGCGCGATCCCCGGAGACCTTCCCCCTCTTCGAGCGCCTCTCCCGCGAGGACCCGAACGACTACGTCCGGCTGCGCTCCGCCGCCTTCGTGAACGATCGCCCGGCGTCCGGAGGCATCCGGTGAGGCGCCACCCGGTGTGGGCGCTCGCGCTCCTCCTGATCGGGGGTGGGCCGCTCCCGGCGCAGGAGGACCGCTACTACCGCGAGGGGCGCTACCTGGTCCACGAGATCGCCGGGTCCATCCCCTCCGGGGCGCCGCGGGTCAGGGTGGAGACGGACGTCGGGTCGGTGATCGCCAGGGCTTCGGCCGCCCCGGAAGTCCGCTACCGGATCAAGGTGCGGGCGGCCGCCGGCGAGGAGGCCGCGGCCCGCCGCCTCCTCGACGAGATGCTCATCAGCGCGGGGAAGAGCGGCGAGGCGATCGTCTTCCGCGGCCAGGCCGGGCGCCTGGCGGCCAACCGGGATCTCTCCGCCGAGTTCAGCCTCGACGTCCCGGAGGGGACGAAGGAGGTCGAGGTGATCACCGGCGCCGGGAGCGTGGAGGCGCGCGGCCTGGGAGGGGCCGCCACTCTGGCGACCCGTGGCGGGAGCATCTCCGCCGACCGGATCGGCGGGGCGTTGCGCGCCGAAACCCGGGCGGGAAACATCGAAGTGGGGGAGATCCTCGCGGCCGCGCGCCTGGTCACCGCCGGCGGCACGGTGCGCCTGGGCGCCGCCGGAGGGGAGGTCCTCGTGCGCTCCTCGGGCGGCGACGTGATCATCGGCCGGGCCGGCGGGCAGGTGCGGGCGGAAACCGGGGGGGGCAACGTCTCGGTCGAGTCCGCCTCGGGGGACGTCTTCGTGCAGACGCGCGGCGGCAACATCCACCTCGGCCGGATCGCCGGCGAGGTGGCGGCGGCGACGGGCGGCGGCAGCATCCGCGTGACCGGCGCCGGGGGCGGCGTCAGTTGCGAGACGGCGGCCGGCCCGATCGTCCTCAGGGGCGTGGACGGCCCGGTCCGCGCCCTGACCTCCGCGGGGAGCATCCGCGCCGACTTCCTGCCGAGCAACAAGACGTTCTTCGATTCGGACCTGCAGACCTGGCAGGGAGACATCGTCGTCTCCCTGCCCGAGTCGCTGCGGGTGACCATCCGCGCCGCCGTGGACAACTCCCTCGGCCAGCGCATCAAGAGCGATTTCCCTCTCAAGATCTCCCGGGAGGCGGAGGACACGGGCCGGCCGGTGGAGACGGCGGAGGGGACAATCGGCGGCGGCGGATCGGTGCTGCGGATCCGCACTTTGGGAGGGAGCATCTCGATCGTCAAATCGCATCTCAATCAGGGAGGGTGAGACATGATGCGCAAGATGGCCGTTGTCGCGAGCAGCCTACTGTTCCTGGCCGCCAGGCCCGCCCCGGCCCCGCCGGAACAACCGGCGCCGGAAAAGGATATCGTCAAGGAGGTCATGATCTTCCGATCCGGAGGATCGCGCCTGGGCGTCAGCATCGACGACATCTCCGCCGATCGGGCGAAGGAGCTGAAGCTGAAGGAGGAAACCGGGGTGGAGATCAAGTCGGTCCTCCCCGACAGTCCGGCGGCGGAGGCGGGGCTCGAGGAAGGGGACGTCATCCTCGAGTACCAGGGGACCCGGGTGGAGAGCGCGGCGCAGCTCGTCCGCATGGTGCGCGAGACGCCGCCCGGCCGGACCGTCACTCTCCTCGTCTCCCGGGACGGCTCGACCCGCACCGTGCGGGCGAAGGTCGAGGAACGGGAAGACGAGCATCGCAAGTTCATTCGCGGACACCGCATCGAGATTCCCCACATCGAGATCCCGGAGATCGAGATCCCGGACATCCCGGGACTCGGGAGCATCCCCTCGTCCGTCCGGCTGGGCGCCCAGGTGGAGAACCTGACCGATCAGCTGGGGGAGTACTTCGGCGTCAAGGACGGCCAGGGAGTGCTGGTCCAATCCGTCAGGAAAGGAGCCCCGGGGGAGGCGGCGGGACTGCGCGCCGGCGACGTCATCATCCGGGTGGACGACGAGGAGGTCTCCGACTCCTCCGACCTGCGCAGCGCCCTGCGCGAGAGGCGCGGCAAGCAGCTGAAGCTGACCATCGTGCGCGACCGGCGCGAGCAGACGCTGACGGTCGCCGCTCCCAGGGACGACGAGACCTCCGGCGCCTCGCGCGAACGGGCCCGGAAGGAGGCGTACGATCGGGCTCGTGCTCTTAGCGACATGGAGAGAGAAAAGGGAAGGCTCCGCCGGGAAATGGAGAAGATGAAGGAGGAGATGCAGACGATCGAGATCGAAGCCACCGCCGCGCAGGATGAATTCGAGGATGCGATCGACGAGGAGGAGGACACGCCCGCGCCGCCCGACGAGGACAAGGTCGAGCCGTCGGATGAGGCCCATGGTCTCTGCCGGGGGAGGGCCAGCCTCGCCTAGTCCACTGGTGCCGGAATCGTACGTTGAGAGCGCGCGGACCGGTTCCTGCCGCGACGGCCCTGCTCCTGTCCCTACGCGATCGAGGGCGAGGCCGGTGCGGCCCGCCTGAAGTTCATTCACACCGACCCGCTGCCGTTGG
>JACQNT010000045.1 GCA_016202915.1 Acidobacteriota bacterium | reverse complement strand
CTCTCCACGTCCCGGCCGCCGAGCGGTCCGAGGAGCGTAGCCGAGCGTGCCCTATTCGATCCGGATCTTCCGCAGCAACCGCGGCTGCCTGCTCCTTGTCCTGCCGCTGGCTCTCCTCCTGTTCACGCCCAACCTCGGGGGTCGCGACCTGTGGGCCCCCGACGAGCCGCGCGCGGGCGAGGTCACGCGCGAAATCCTGACGACCGGCTCCTGGGCGGTGCTGCACAACAACGGCCGCCCGTACATCGAGAAGCCGCCTCTGTATTTCTGGCTGGGGGCTGTCCTGTCCCTCCCCGCCGGCCGGGTGAGCGAGCTCACGGTGCGCCTGCCGGCCAACCTGGCGGCCCTGTTCGGAGTGGTCACTGTGTTCTACCTGGGCAGGAACCTCTTCGGGAGGCGGACCGGCGCCCTGGCCGGAGTCGTGCTGGCGACGGCGCAGGGGTATTTCATGGAGGCGCGCTGGGCCCATCCCGACATGCTCTTCGCAAGCCTCCTGTCCTTCGCGTGCCTGGCGTTCCATCAGGCGTACCGGACGGGCGGCTCGACCGGCTGGCTCGCCGGGTTCTACCTGGCGATCGGGTTCGCCAACCTGACCAAGGGTCCTCTGGGCCTCCTTCTGCCGCCGCTCGCGGCCCTGGTCTTCCTGGCCGGCTCCCGAAATCTGGCATTCCTGAGGCGCGCCGGCCTCGCCTGGGGTCTGGCTCTGGCCCTCGCCCCCGCCGCATTGTGGCTGGCAGCCTACCGCGTCTCTGCGGGAGAGGCGTATCCCCTGGGATTCGCCCTGGAGCGGCTGGCGCGGCGCTTCACGGAAGGGATGCATCACACCCGGCCCTTCCTGCATACCTTCACGGCGCTGCCGCTCGAGTTCCTGCCCTGGACCATTCTGCTGCCGGCGGCGTTGTGGCACACCTTCCCGCGCCCGGGCTCCCGCAGCGACCCGGAGAACGCCTACGTCTACTCCTGGATCGTCGTCCTGCTGGCTGTCTTCGGGATCTCCGCGGAGAAGCGCGGCGTCTATCTGTTGCCCCTGCTCCCCCTGCTCGCGCTCCTGGTGGCCCGGCTGTGGGACACGGCCCTGATGGCCTGGGATCCGCCGCCCGTGGACCGGCCGATCGCCTGGTCCCTGGGGGCGGGTCTGATCCTGGCTCTGGGGGCGGCGTCCTATTACCTCCCGCGCCTGCGCCGGGAGTTTCCCGATCTGCTGCCAGCGGCCATCCTGCTGAGCGGGGCGGTCATCCTCACGTCGATCGTCGCGGTGGCGGCGCACTGGAGATCGGGAGGCGGGGTGGCGCTGGCGCACCTCGCCGCCGGCCTCGTCATCTGCTACCTGATCATCGCGACCGTCGTCATGCCCGCTCTCGATCCGTTCAAATCCGCCCGGGCGTTCAGTCACAGAGTGGGCGCGACCGTGGGGGACGCACCACTCGGCATCTACCCCCACTACCACTCGGCCTACGCGTTCTACACGGGGCGTTTCCTGGCGACGCCGGGAAGCCGGGAGGATCTGGACGCGTTCCTGCGCTCCGCCCCGCGGGTCTACTGCCTGATCGAGGAGGAGTCGTATGAGGCGGTACGCCGCACCCTCGGCACCGACGTCCGGGTGCTCGACCGGGAGCGCGTCGGCCACCGCTTCGTTCTCCTCCTCGTCTCCGAGGGGGGCGGCGGCTCCTGCGCGGCACCGCAAGCGGATCCGGTGCGGCTTGAGACGCTGGGCTCGTGAGGCGCCGGTCCCCTCTGACGCGCCTCGGCGCCATCCTCCTTCCGGCCGCCCTTCTCGCCCCTCCCGCCCACGCGCGGGACGCCGAAGCCCCCCCGGGATGGAGGCAGATCGGTCGGGACGCGAACTACGTCTTCGGGAGGCCGTTCCGCCTCGACAGGTCGGGCTGGCGGAAGGTCGGCTGGACGATGGGCGCTGCGGCCGCGCTGTATCTCGTACGCGAGGAGGTCCAGGAGGCCTCGCGCCGGAACCGCACCGAGGACCTGGACAGGTTTCTGTCGGGCGCCCGCAACATGGGGAAGGGGGCGAGCGTCCCCCTCGTCGCCCTCGGCTTCTTCGTGGCCGGCGCCCGCCGCGACTCGGACTACGATCGGGAGACCGCCCGGATCCTCCTCGAGAGCGTGTCGTTTTCCCTGGCGATCGTCGGCGTGGGGCAGCGGGTCCTGGCCACGCAGAGGCCCGCGAAGGGAGACGACGTGCAGTTCCTCCAGGGAGAGGGGCACAGCATCTCGGGGGACGTGACGATCGCCGCTTCGATGCTGGCCCCGATCATCGACCGCCACCTGCGCCCCGCGGCCGAGGACACGCCGCGGGCCCGGTTCTGGAAGCGGTTCGGGATCGCCGGGCTCTACGGCGCCGCGGGCCTGGTTGCCTGGCAGCGCGTCAACTCGGACCGGCATTACCTCCCGGATGTCTTCCTCGGCTACGCCAACGGGCTGACCGTGGGGCGGCTTCTCGTGGATGCGCACCGCGGCGGCCGGGAGTGGCGTGATCAGGAGCGCCGCGTCACGATCGCCCCGACGGCGGGCGGCCTGCTGATCCGCTGGAGGCCGCGGGCCCTGCCGGCGTGGCTCGATTCAGCGGTCGCCGGCCTTCCAGGCGAGGGTGGCCATGACGAGGAAGATCAAGGCGATCACGAACGGCTCCTGGTTGCGGACCATGAGCCTCAATGACCAGGGAGTCGTCTCCGAGGCGGGATGGCGCCGCAGTTGCGGGAAGAGGATCGGCACGCTCCGGTGGTAGATCTCGAACGCCTGGCCGTGGATCCGCGCGAGACGTGCCCCCTCGACCCGCACCTTGCGCGGGATGTAGTAGAGGAAGAAGAAGGTGTACCCTGCGGCGAGGGCTACCAGGTTGAGGTACAGCACCGATCGGGCGGCGATCGCCAGGCCGGTCAGGATCAGCAGGCGGCCGAGGTACAGCGGGTTCTGCGTGTAGGCGTACGGTCCCGAAGTGATCAGGCGGGTGGACTTCACCAGGTGTCCCGCCGCCCAGATCCGGATCCCCTCGCCGATGGCCACCGGGACGGCGCCCATCGCGACCAGGAACGGGTCGGGGCGTGACAGGGTCACCAGCGCGCCGATGAAGGCGTACACGGCTGCCAGGCGGGCCCGGCCGAGGAGACGGCTGCGTTCCGGCATCGGAGCCACTCCGAAAAAGGACGAAGGTTAGCACGCGACACGATGATTGAGTATCCCGCCAGGGAGCGGCGTGACGGCGCGCAGGCGGCGGCCTGCCCGGGGCCTCATGCGAGGGGTGCCCGTCCCCTCCTTGTCGGGCTCTTCCTCACCGGAATCGCGCTTTCCCTGCTGCTTGTTGCGCGGAGCCAAGTCGGTGCGGATCAGCTGATCCTGCTGGCACGCGGCTGGCTTCTGATCACCGACGGCCACTGGGTACCGTTTGGCAATCCGACGTCTCGGGGCGGCGCGGTCCCGGGCGGTGCGACGGCCGTCGTCGTTGGACTGCCGCTCCTCGTCTGGCGCGACGACCGCGCCGCGACACTGCTGATCACGATCCTTCACGCTCTGGGCTACTGGATGCTGGATCGCCTCCTGCGCGCTACGGCGGGCGTCCCAGAGCGCGTCCTTTTCGCCGTGCTGTACTGGCTGAATCCCTGGCGGCTGTACTACTCGGGGTTCTTGTGGAACCCCAACTACCTGTTCTTCTTCGGAGCGGTCCACGCCTGGACTGTGCACCGGCAGCGCCGCCAACCGAGCGGCAGGCATTCATTCCTGCTCGTCGTGACCCTCGGCCTGGCATTCCAGCTCCACCCCTCCGCGTTGCTGCTGCTGGTGGCCACCGCACTGCTGTGGCTGCGCGGGTACTTCCGGATGCAGTGGGCCGCCTGCGCCTGCGGCGCCGTCGCCGTGGCTGCCTCGCTCGTGCCGTGGGCCCTGCACTCCGGTGGCGACCCGGCGAGCCTGCCGGGGAGTGGCGGATTTGCCGGCCGGGGCCTGCTCTTCGTCTTTCCGCTCCTGCGTGGGGTGCTCTACTGGCTGCGCTATGGTTCGCTGTGGATCAGCGGGAAGCTGGTGAGCTTTGATTTCACGCGGGCACTGGGACCGGAGGCGAGCGCCCTGGTGGCGCCGCTGGCCAGGGGGATCGCCCTCGCGGTCGCGGTCCTGACCCCCGGCTTCACCATCCTGGCCAATCTCCGGCTCTGGCGGTCTCCCGTGCTGAGGCGGCTTCGGTCGATCGATCCCGACGCTTCCGGACGCGGCTGGATCCGCGGCTACGTCCGCTGGTGCTTCGTCGCCGCCGTCCTGGTGTTCGCGATCGCCCCGACCACTATCATGAACTGGCAGGTCCTGGCCCTCTTCCATGCGGCGGTCCTGCCCATCGTGCTGTGGGCTGGGGCGATGGCCCGGACCCGTCAGAGACGGTGGGTCTGGCGGTCCGCAGCGGCCTGGACGGCGGCGAGCGTGCTCATCGGAGTGGCCATGGCCTTTGGCAGTCCGCGCTACTACTGGGTCGAACGGTCGTTCGAGGTTCCGACGTTGAGGTATGACCACCCCATGCTGCACGAACTCGGGATCCAGGACCGCTGCCCGCTGCGGACGAACGACCCGGAAGGCTGGTGGCCGGACATCCTCCCGCCTGGCCCGCCGAATAACGGGGATCCAAGGTGAGATTCCTGGGGGTCGTGACCGGGACGCTTGCGGCCCTTCTCCTCCTGCTGGCCTTCTGGGGCGGCGGGATCCTCCTCCCTCCCGAGAGGCTCACCCGGGGGATCGCCGCCCTGTACGCCGTCTTCCCCGGACCGGTCACGGAGGCGGAAGTCGCGCGGATCCCCTGCGCGCCCCTGCGGCGCCTGCGCCTCTACGTCGTCTGCACCGAAGGGTGCGGCGGGGTCTGGAGGATCGTCGGCGTCAGGGGCCTGCGCGCCGTGAGCCTGGTGAACCTGGGCCGGAGCCCCGCCGAGCCGGACGACGTCGTGCGGCGGCGCCTCGATGAGGCCCTCGCGGAAGAGGGGCTGCGGCTGGAGATCGCCGGGGCGCGGGAGATGATCGGTTGTTACCTGGAGATCGCGGGGCTGCGGCCCGATCTGATCCTGACCGATACCGATTTCCAGACCCTGGAGAACGCGCGGGGCGATGAGGTGGCGCTGGAAGCCCTGGCGATGAGCCTGGAAGATCCGGAGGCACTGGCCAGGATCCTCCTGCGGGAGGACGGCGACGGCTTCAACGCGCGCTTCCTTTACTGGAACACCGCGCGCCCCGGCCGGCCGGTCCTCGAGGTCGAGATCCGGATCGCCACCGACGGCCGGCTGCGCGCGGTCCTCGCCCGGGAGGTCCCGGTCACGCCCGGCCCCGCTCACGGCACGCCTCAAGACGCCTTCCCGTTTTGATCGGCTCCCACCAGGCGCGGTTCCCGGCGTACCAGGCGATCGTCTCATCGAGCGCCTTCTCGAAAGGGGCGCGCGGCGCCCACCCCAGGGCGCGCAGTCTCGCGCAATCGAGAGCGTAGCGCCGGTCGTGGCCGGGCCGGTCCTCGACGAGGCGCACGAGGGATCGCGGCCTCCCGAGGCGGTCCAGGATCCTCGCGGTGATCTCGGCATTGCGCCGCTCGTTCCCGCCGCCGATGTTGTAAACCTCCCCGCGGGACCCCTTCTCCAGCACCACGTCGAGGGCCACGCAGTGGTCCTTGACGTACAGCCAGTCGCGCACGTTCTCGCCGTCCCCGTAGAGCGGCAGCGGGAGGTCGTCCAGGGCGTTGGTGATGAACAGAGGGATCAGCTTCTCGGGGTACTGGCGGGGCCCGAAATTGTTCGAGGCGCGGGTGATGATCACCGGGAGGCGGTAGGTGGCGAAGTAGGAGTAGGCGAGCCGGTCGGCCGCCGCCTTGCTGGCGGAGTAAGGGTTCGAGGGCATGAGCGCGTCGGTCTCGCGGCTCTGCCCGGCGGGGACGCTCCCGTACACCTCGTCCGTCGAGATCTGCACGAACACCTCGAGGCCGCGGGCACGGGCGGCCTCCAGGAGGGTGTAGGCGCCGTAGATGTCGGTGCGGATGAATCCCTCGGGGTCCCCGATCGACCGGTCGACGTGGGTCTCGGCGGCGAAGTTGAACAGGAGATCGACGCCGCCCTCCATCCCGGCCGCCACATCCCGGCGGTCGGCGATGTCGCCGCGCAGGAAGCGGAAGCGCGGGTTCTCCTCGAGGCCCGCGAGGTTGGCCGGGTTGCCGGCATAGGTCAGCTTGTCCAGGACGGTGATCCGCCAGTCCGGGTGCGCCTCGAGGGCGTGGCGGACGTAGTGGGACCCGATGAACCCGGCCCCCCCGGTGATCAGGACGCGCGTCGCCATGGGCCGCGAGGTCAACCGATGCGGGCGGTCAGCTTCTCGATCATCCTCTCGCGCACCAGCATGCTGGCGCGGAAGAGCGACTCGAAGGTCCCGGCATCCGTCCACCAGCCTTCCAGGAGATCGTGCCGCAGCTCGCCGCGCGCCAGGTCGTGGTTGTTGACGTCGGTGATCTCCAGCTCGTTGCGTGCCGAAGGCTTGAGGGAGGAGATGATGTCGAACACGGCGGCGTCGTACATGTAGATGCCGACGACGGCGTATTCGGATTTCGCAAGCTTCGGCTTCTCCTCGATCGACACGATGCGGCCGTCGCGCATCTCGGGGACGCCGAACCGTGACGGGTCCGGGACTTTCTTCAGAAGAATGCGCGCCCCGCGCGGCTGCTCCCGGAAGGCGGTCACCGGCCGGCGGATGTCCCCCTCGATGATGTTGTCGCCCAGGATCACGACGATCTTCTCCCCGTCCGCGAAGTGTCGGGCCAGAGACAACGCGTCGGCGATCCCTCCTTCCCCCTCCTGGTAGGTGTAGGCGATGTCCTCCAGCCCGAACTCCCTGCCGTTGCCGAGGAGCCGGAGAAACTCCCCGGCATGGTTGCCGCCCGTCACGATGAGGATGTCCCGGATGCCGGCGTCCACCAGGGTCAGGAGCGGGTAGTGGATCATCGGCCGGTCGTAGACCGGCAGGAGGTGCTTGTTGGTGATCTTCGTCAGCGGGTGGAGGCGGCTCCCGAGTCCCCCGGCCAGGATGACGCCCTTCATCGGCTATTTCTCCTTCAGGGTCCAGTCGTAGGGGATGGCAGGGCTGTGGGGATCGACGCGATACTCGTCCGGGGCGTCGTGCCGGTACGGCTCGGTCGGCAGGTTCAGCAGAATCGCCTCCTCCGTCCCGATCGCCTTGAAGCCGTGCAGCACCAGCCGCGGGATTTGCAGCAGCACCGGGTTGTGCACGCCGAGGAAGAACTCGTTGACCTCGCCGCGCGTGGGCGAGTCCTCCCGGTCGTCGTACAGGACGACCTTCAGCATTCCCCGCAGCCCCACGAAGTTGTCGATCTGGACCTTGTGGTAGTGCCAGCCCTTGACCACGCCGGGGTAGGCGGTGGTGATGTAGGCCTGCCCGAACTTGATGAACAGATCATCGTCGCAGCGCAGGGTCTCCATCAGGCGCCCGCGTTCGTCCGGGATCACCTTGAGCGGCTTGATGCGGACATCCTTGATCACGCCGGGAGCCTACCAGAAGTCCTGTGAAAATCGAAGAGGATACGCACCTGAGAGACCTCGAGCTGCTCATCTTCGCCTGCTGATCGCCCGGACGAGATCCACAAACCGCCTCAGCCGCCGTCCGATCCGGTAGAGTCCGGGGGGCGGCGGCACCTCGCGCCGGCTCCCGGGCAGCAGCCGGCGGCGCAGCTTGGCGGCGGAGCGCCGGTCGGCGCCGCACATCTGCCGGAACAGGAATCCCAGCAGGGGGTCGGGGTCCGGCCCCACCGCGATCGAAGTGGAGAAATCGACCAGGTACGGCTCGCCCCCGGGTCCCAGGAGGACGTCCCGGCGGTGCAGGTCGCCGTGGGCGACCCCCGCCGCGTGCAGAGAGTCGAGCAGAAGGTCGAGGCGGTCGAAGAACGACTCGGGGAGATCGCCGGGGCGCACGGCGGCGAGATCGCTCCCCGGGACGTACTCGACGGCGATCGCCTGGCGGTCCACCCGGCCCAGGAAGCGCGGCGCGCCGCGCACCCCCTCCAGGAGCCGGTACGCCCGCGCCTCGCGATCGAGCTGCCAGGGGCCGAGGAGGCAACGCACCGGCCAGGATCGGGCTGAGAAGTCCTTGACGGCGACCGGGCGCCCGCCGACCTCGACGACCTCGACGGTCGCCTTCAAGACGTTGCGCCCGCCGTGAAGCCGCCGGCGGGGGAGGCCGGCCAGGCGCTCACGGGTCAGGATGGCGTCCTGGGGCGGGCGCCCCACCGCGGGCCCCGCGGCCCTTCCAGGGGGTGTGGTAATATGATCATTCCTCAGCCGTCGGCCAATATAGCACAGGAGAAAAAGTGACGAACCCGTTGGAGGCGGCCGCCGGAAGCGCCCCGGCCGTGAAGGTGATCCGCCGGGGCGGATGGTTCAAGGCGGACATCAAGAAGCTGTCGTTCGGCGGCGAGGACGCCATCCTGAAGGATTTCTCCGGCAAGTCGTGGCCGGCGCGCCTGCTGGGGCGCCGCCAGGTCGCGCAGGAGGTGCGGGCCCTGCGGCGCTTGCAGGGGATCGCGGGCATCCCGCGCTGCTACGGCGAGGCGGAGGGGGGCGCCGCCGTGCTGATGGAACGCATGGACGGGGAGTGGATCACGCAGTTCTGCGGGAGCCGGCCGGAGGAGGCGCCGCCGCTGTTCGACAGGCTGGTGCGGCTGCTGGCGGCGATCCACGCGCGCGGGGTGGCCCACATCGACCTGCGCAAGCGCGACAACATCCTGGTGCAGGCGGACGGGACCCCCTGCATCATCGACTTCAACGCTTCGTTCTGTTTCGAGCCGGCGACGCCGGGAGCCCGCCTGCTCTTCCCCCTGCTGCGCCGCATCGACGACTCCGCCGTCCTGAAGTGGAAGTCGCGGCTGGCGCCCCACCTGATGACCGCGGCGGAGTGGCGCGAGCACCGGCGCATGAGCCTCCTGAGGAAGCTGTGGATCTTCAACTAGCGTGAGCGGATCCCGCGCGACCCGGATTGACCTCTCGGTCGTGGCTCCCGCCTACAACGAGAGGGACAACCTCGCGCCCCTCGTGGAGGAGGTCCGCGCGGTCCTCGACGGCACGTGCCTCGACTACGAGGTCCTCTTCGTCGACGACGGCAGCACCGACGGGAGCGACCGCGTGCTTCGTGACCTGCGGGCTGCCGACCCGCGCGTCCGGGTCGTCACCCTGGCGCGGAAGGCCGGCCAGTCGGCGGCCATGGACGCCGGGTTCCGCCGGGCCCGCGGCGACGTCATCGTCACGCTCGACGCCGATCTGCAGAACGATCCGGCCGACATCCCGCGGTTGCTCGCGGCCCTCGGCGGGTGGGACGCGGTCGTCGGAGTGCGCGTCCACAGGCGGGACACCCTGGTGCGGCGCGCCTCCTCGCGCGTGGCGAACTACGTCCGGAACCGCATCAGCGACGAGACCATCGTCGACACCGGCTGCTCGCTGAAGGCGTACCGCCGCGCGGCGCTCACGAGCATCGCGCTCTACGACGGGATGCATCGCTTCCTGCCGACGCTCCTCCGTATGGAAGGGTTCCGGGTGTGCGAGGTGCCGGTCGGTCACCGCCCGCGGCGGCACGGGCGATCGAAGTACGGGATTGGCAACCGGCTGGTGCCGTCGTTTCTGGACCTGCTCGCCGTGCGCTGGATGAAGCGGCGCAAGTTGCGTTACGAGGTGAAGGATGACAGTTGACGGTCCGCTGCTTGTCAACGCCTGGGTGGCGTTCGGGATCCTGGGACAGGCCCTGTTCGCCAGTCGCTTCATCGTGCAGTGGCTGGTCTCGGAGCGGCGCAAGGAGAGCACCGTGCCCGTGGCGTTCTGGTGCCTCAGCCTGGCGGGCGGGGCGATCCTGTTCGTCTACGCCTCCTGGTACCGCCACGACCCGGTATTCACCATCGGGCAGTCGGTGGGACTGGTGGTGTACGCGCGCAACCTGATGCTGATCCGGCGCGCGCCGGCGAACGCCGGCGGCGAGGTCGCCCCTCAGCGCGCCGGGGCCGCGGGAGCGTAGTAGCCGGCCCGCGCCTGCGCCTCGTGGCCCCCGCGCACGCGCACTCCGATCGACCTCCAGGTCCCGTCGCGCGCGGGGTCGGTCGGCATGTACGCGAGGGCGTACTGGTGCTTCAGGTCCGAGGCGATCTGCCGGTAGATGCCCGAGAGCCGTCCGGCCCTCTCCGGGTAGTAGGATCGGCCGCCCGTCTGGCGCGCGAAGGTGTCGAGGATCTCCTTGAGGCTGCGGGCGCGCGCCAGTTCCATCTCCGTGTCGAGGTGATGCCCCAGCCCGATCGCGTAGATGGCGACCTCGGCGCGGTGCGCCCGCTCCAGGGCCTCCTCGAACAGGTGCAGGCTGCCCGGCTCGTTCTCCTCCAGCGCCTGGTCCCGGCCGTCGGACAGGAGAACGATCACCCGCCGGCCTTCCATCCCCGCGAGCCGGTCCGCCGTCCGGTAGACGGCGTCGTACAGGGCGGTCCCGCCGCGCGCCTCGATGGCGGCGATGGCGCTCCTGATCTGCCGGCGGTCGGCGAGGGGCCCGTCGTGCCCGTGCAGGGCGTCGTTGAAGTGCAGGACCAGGAGCCGGTCGTCGGGGTCCACCTCGTCGACGAGCTCTTCCGCCGCCCGGCGCGCCAGGTCGATCTTGCCTCCGAGGTTCATGCTGTTGCTGGCGTCGAGGAGGAGGGCGAGGGCGAGAGGGAGCCGGGCCGGGGTGAAATGGCTCAGGGTTTGCGGGACGCCGTCCTCCAGCACGGTGAAATCCTCCCGCGCCAGGTCGAGGACCGGGTTCCCCTTCCGGTCCCGGACGGTCGTGTAGAGGGTGACCAGGCGCACTTCCTCGTACTGCCCGACGTAGAGGGGGCGTGTCTCGAGGACGGCCTCGCCGCGGCGACCGAGCGAATCGATGGCGACGGCCCGCAGCACCCTGCGCCCGAAGCGCGCGCCGGCGTCCCAGGTCAGCGTGTAGGGGGGCGTCTCCAGGACGGACAGCAGGCGGTCGTCGACGTAGATCTCGACACGCGCGATGCGGGCGTCCGCGG
>JACQNT010000255.1 GCA_016202915.1 Acidobacteriota bacterium | reverse complement strand
TGCCGCAGCCCGGCGGGCCGACCATGAGGAGATGATGGCCGCCCGCGGCGGCCACCTCGAGGGCCCGCCTGGCGTGCGCCTGCCCGCGGACTTCGCTGAGATCGGCCCCGCCCGGCGGCGGCCCCGGCTGGAAGGCGGGCGCCGTGGCCCGCGCCGGCTCGCGCTCGCCGCGCACCATCGCCGCGGCCTCCAGGAGAGTGGCGACGCCATGAACCGCCGGGCCGGGGACCGCCAGGGCCTCGTCGCGGTTGTCGAGCGGGACGATCATCTCGTGCAGCCCGACGCGCCGGGCCATCAGGGCCGCCGGCAGGCACCCCGGAACGCGCCGCACCCTGCCGTCGAGGGCCAGCTCGCCCAGCACCAGCAGCCGCCGCAGCCGTTCGCCCGGAAGGTCGCCGTTGGCGGCCAGGATGCAGAGGGCGATCGGCAGGTCGAGCGCCGCCCCCTGCTTGCGCAGGTCGGCCGGCGCCAGGCTGACGGTGATCCGGCGCGGGGGGACCTTGAAGCCGGCGTTGCGTATGGCGGCGCGCACGCGGTCGCCGCTCTCGCGCACCGCCGCATCCGGCAGGCCGACGGTGTGGATCTGGGGGATCCCCTGCGTGATGTCGCACTCGACCGAGAGGGGGATCGCTTCGACGCCGAGAAGGGTGGCGCTTCTGACCCGGGCGAGCATGGCGACTCACGCGGCGGGTCCCGCCCCGCAGGCGCGCGGACGGGACCGGCCATGTCGGATCGGCTCTCCGGGCGCGGTCCTGACGGCAGCGAATCCTACCGGAGCGGCCGGGGGGAGGTCAAGGAACCGCGCCGGTCAGCGGGGCGGTCCGGCGGGCGGCGCGCGCTTCACGATGCCGCTGCCTTCCTTGATGGTCAGGAACAGCCCGGCCGGCACCGGCCCGATCTTCTCGACACGCCGAGGCTTCGTGGGCCAGCGGATCTCGATGGCATCGACCCGGCCGGCCGCCCCGAGGCCGAAGTGCAGGCGCATGTCGTTCTGCGACATGTAGGAGCTGCCGCTGCGGACCTCCCCGACCTGCCTGCGTCCGCCCGCCGTCACCGCGACCCACGCCCCGATCGCGTCCCGGTTCGACCGGGAGCCCTCGAGCCGGAGGGTGATCCACGACCCGGCCGCGTTGCCGCCGTCGTTGCGCAGGAGGGTGGCCCGCCGGTTGTTGGGGTTGAAGAGGAGGTCGATGTCGCCGTCGTTGTCGAAGTCGGCGATCGCCAGGCCCCTCCCGACCTCAGGGGTGGCGAAGTAGGGCCCGACGCCGGCCCCGATCTCGCGGTACTTCCCGCGGCCGCCGTTCTCGAACAGGAACGGCCGCTGGGCGTAGGTGATGATGTCGCTGTCGCGCTCGATGTCGTCCATCGGGTGGCCGTTCGTCACCACGAGGTCCAGGTCGCCGTCGTTGTCGTAGTCGAAGAAGTCGGTCCCCCAGCCGCTCTGCAGGAGGCTGATCTCCCCCAGGCCGGCCGGGTAGGTGTCGATCGAGAACGGCCCCTTGCCCCCGAGGTTGCGGTAGAGCTGGTTCGTCTCGTTGCTGAGGTTGGTGACGAAGAGATCGGGCCAGCCGTCGCCGTCCGCGTCCCCCGCGTCCGTCCCCATTCCCGACTCCGGCACTCCGTCCTCGCTGCAGCAGACCCCCGCGAGCAGGGTCACGTCCGTGAAGCGGCCGTTCCCCTCGTTGCGGTAGAGCATGTTGGGCGTGGCGTCGTTGGCCACGTACAGGTCCACGTCGCCGTCGGCGTCGTAGTCGAACCAGACGACGCCCATCCCCTTGCCGTTCGGGTCCCAGATGCCGGAGGCCTTCGCGACTTCCTTGAATGTGCCGTTCCCCTCGTTGTGGTAGAGCGCGTCGGGCAGCCCGCCGTAGGCGTCGGGGTGGCAGTAGGAGCGGCGGTTCTCCTTGATGTTGCCGCAGAACTTCTCGTCCTCCATGGTGAAATCGACGTAGTTGGCGACGTACAGGTCGAGGCGGCCGTCGTTGTCGTAATCGGCCCAGGCGGCGCCCAAGGCGTACAGCCCGTTGGCCACGCCCGCCTGCGCCGTCACGTCGGTGAAGGTGCCGTCGCCGTTGTTCCGGTACAGGACGGAAGGGCCGAAGTTGGTCACGTACAGGTCCTGGTCGCCGTCGTTGTCGTAGTCGCCCGCCGTGCAGCCGTTGCCGTATCCAGTTGCATTGGCGACGCCGGTCCGCACCGTCACGTCCTCGAACGTGCCGTCTCCCCGGTTGCGGTACAGCCGGGATGCCGTCCCGGGCGGGCGCGGCGCCCCCGGAAGCGGCCCGCTCTGGACCAGGTAGATGTCCTGCCAGCCGTCGTTGTCGAAGTCGAGCCAGCACGATCCGGGCGGCACCGTCTCGATGTAGTACTTCCGTCCGGTTCCGCCGTGGGCATGGACGAAGTCGATGCCGGAGGCGGCCGTGACGTCCGTGTAGCGGATCGCCGGGGCGGCCGCCCGTCCTCCGCCCTGCCTCTCCGCGAGCAGCAGCGTGACGTATCCACCCAGGGGGATGAGGAAGAAGAGGAGGACAGCCCCGGGGGCCGCGGGCCGGGGGAACGGAGCCTTCTTCTCGGCGGCCGGCGGCATCAGTACCCCGACTTCCCCTCGGGGATCGCCTCCAGGGTCGCGACGATCTCGAGCTCCCGGTCGGCCGCCGCGGCGTCGCCCATGTCGCGGTAGAGCCCCGCGAGGAGGTAATGCGGCTCGCTGAGGCGCGCGTCGATCGAAACCGCCTTGCGCAGCGACTCGAACGCCTGCTGGCGCTGCCCCAGGCGGATCTGCAGGCGTCCGATCTCGTTGTGGAGGGGGGCGTGGCCGGGATGGCGCCTGGCCAGGGCCTCGTACTCGGCCAGCGCCTCGGCGTACTTGTTCTCCTGGATGTAGCGGATCGCGCGGACGCTGCTCGCCTTGATCTGCGTGTCCTTCTCCTGCTGGGCCTTGCTGCGGCCGCTCAGATCGGCGTAGACCGCCTGCTCCTCGCGGGCCTCCCGCATCCGGCCGGCGCGCGCGTAGGCGTTGGCGAGGTTGAAGCGGGCGCCGACGTGACGCGGGTCGATCGCCGCCGCCTTTTCCAGGGAGGCGATCGCCTCGTCTTGCCGGCCGAGCGCGAGGTAGGTGAGGCCGAGCTTGTAGTGCGCCTCCGGGAGATCGGGCTTGAGCTCGACCGAGGCTTTCAGATGTTCCACCGCTTCGTCGTAGCGGCGGGCCCGGTAGGCGACGAAGCCGAGGTTGTAGTGGGCCACGAGGAGGCCGGGGCGCGACCTGAGGACGGCGCGCAGGGCTCCGGCGGCGGCCTCCAGGTCCCCCAGGCGGATGAAGACCCTGGCCAGGACGAGCCGCGCGTCCGCGTCGCCCGGGTGCCGGGCCAGGTAGGCCTGGAGAAGCTCCCGGGCCTTCCTGACCTTCCGGTTGAGGAGATAGCAGGCCCCGAGGTTGGCGGTGGCCGGACCGTGATCCGGGGCGGCCTTGAGCGCCTCCTCGTAGGTCTTCTGCGCCTCGACGTAGTCCGCGTCCCTGAAGGCGGCGTCGGCGTGGGACAGGATCGTCTCCAGGGATTCGCCTGAGGCGACCGGCCCCCCGGGAGCGCCTCCGGGGGGTCCGCCGCCGCAGCGCACGGCCCCGACGGCGATCCCCAGCAGAAGTGCGCCGCAGGCCGCCGGGCGCAGCCCTCGCGAGGGGAGGATCATGGGAAGCGGGATCTTAGCAGACGCGCCGGCGCGGGGGCCAGGAGAGGCTCAGGCCGTGTCGACGGGGATCGCCCGAGAAGGGGCGGGACGGTCTCAGTTCCCGAAGATCGTGAGGACCTGTCCGGGGTAGATGAGGGACGTCCTGCCGAGCCGGTTCCAGGCCCGGACTTCGCCCACCGAGACGTCGTACTTGCGGGCGATTCTCAGGAGCGTCTCGCCGCGCCTGACCCTGTGCCGGATGGCGCTGGCGCCGCCGCTCTGGCCGGAGACCCCTTCCGACGCCGCCTCCGAGCCGGGCCCGTCCCCCTTCTCGCCGTAGTAGAGGACGAGCCGCTGCCCCGGGCGGATCAGGGACCCGTCGAGCCTGTTCCAGCGCTTCAGGTTGGCCACGGTGGTGCGGTACATCCGGGCGATTGTCTGAAGACTCTCGCCCCGGTGGACGCGGTGCACGATCCGCTCGCCGCCTTCGTAGGTCGGGTTCTGGCTGGCGCGCGCCAGGGCCAGCGCGGGCGTCCCTTTGACCAGCGGCACGTTGATGATGTTGCCGCGGCGCAGGCGCTTGCCGGCGTAGCGGGGATTGGCGTCGAGCAGGGCGCGCACGGGCACCGAGTGCTTCCGCGCGATGTGCGAGAACGTCTCCCCGGGGCGCACCTCGTGCAGGGTCCAGGAGACGCGCCGGTCGTCCGGCAGCGCTTCCAGGTGCGCCAGGACGTTGCGCTCCGTGCCCTCGGGGACGCGCAGCCTGTACGAGCCGATGTTCGGCGGGGTGATGAGGCCGTGCAGCTCCGGGTTGAGGAGCCGGATCCGCTCGATCGTGGTCCCGGCGGCGTCGGCAATCACTTGAAGGTCGGTCGCCTTGTCAATCGTCACCGTGTCCCACGTCAGCTCCTCCTCGGGCTCGACGTCGAAGCCGTAGTCCTCCGGCGACTTGTCGATCAGGATGGAGGCCAGGATCGCGGGGACGTAGTACTTCGTCTCGGGCCGGATGTAGCGGGTGCGGGCCAGGGCCCAGTAGTCCCTGGTGCGCGCGCGGGCCACCGCGCGGTCGATCTTCCCCTCCCCCGCGTTGTAGGCGGCCATCGCCAGGTACCAGTCGTTGTAGCGGGCGTAGAGGTCCTTGAGGTAGGCCGCGGCGGCGCGGGTCGCCTTCTCGAAGTCGGACCGCTCATCCTTCCACAGGTCCCTCTTCAGCCCGTACTTGCGGCCGGTGAAGGACATGAACTGCCATATCCCCCTGGCGCGCGCCCGCGAGTAGGCGTTGGTCTTGAACGCCGACTCCTGGTGCGCCATGTAGGCCAGGTCCTCCGGCAGGCCCTCGTCCCGGAAGATTCTCTTGATCATCGGCAGGTACATCCCGGAGCGCTTCAGCCCGGCCTCGAACTCCTCCCGCAGGCGCGTCTGGAACGCCTCGACGAACTGCAGGACCTTGGCGTTGAGGGCGATCGGGATATCGTACGAGATCTTCCCCACGACCTGCTGGATCTTCTCGCGCTCCTTCTCGGCCTCGTCGGGCGGCAGGTGCGTGGTGATGTCCCGCAGCCGGTCGAGGGGCGACTCGTTGTCGCCGGTCTCCTGCTCGCCCTCGCGGCTGTAGAGGTCCGCGTCCAGGTCCGCGATGTTGCGGACGATCTCGTCGAAGGTCTTGCGGAGGGCCGGGTGCTCGTCGAGATCGAGGTCGCTGCTGACCACGACGTCCACGGCGCGGTCGAAGTGCTCCCTCGCCTCCTCGAAACGCCCCGCCTGGTAGGCTTCGAGGCCGGCCTGGTACGCCTCCTCCATCTGCTGGCGCACCCGCTGGACCTCGGGCGCCGCGTCGCGCTGCCGGTCGGGAATCGTCTCTCGCGCCTCCGGCACGACCGATTCTCCCCGCGGTCCGGGGCCGGAGCTCATCTCGGCGCTCGTCACCGGCGGCTCCCCCTGCGACGGCGGCTCCTCGGAGGCGCTCGGCCGGGGATCGTCCTCGGGGAGAGAGGAGGCGCCCGGCTGCACGGCGCCCGTCGTGGCGCAGGCCAAGATGGCCGCCAGGATCGGCGCCAGGAGCAGCAGCGTGAGGGTTGACCGGCCTTCGGGGCTCATATCAAACGTTTGACCGGCGTCGAGACGACCGCCGGTCGCGACCTCAATATAAGGGGTGTGATCCGCCCTGTCAAGAAACCTCTCGAACGGGCGTGTGCGGATTCTCCACATGTGTCCGGCGTCCGCCGACGGGAGAGCGTCTGCGGCCGGTCGTCCCGGGCGGACACGGTATCCTCCCGGAGGCCGCGGCCCGATCCCGCAAACCCCTGCGGGACAGTCATCTGGAAGCATCGGCCGGCCGCCTGCGCCCTGGCGCGCCCCTTGCGAAAGGCAACGGCAGCCGCCGGCAGGGGCGACGTCACCAGAGATCGCCCGCGCCGGCGGGCCCCGGCGCGCCTGGCACCTGCGCGCGTTGACAGGGCAGGAGGATTGTCCTAACATGCGGGCCTCGTACCAGGAAACCCCGAAAGCCCGAACAGAAAAGGGGATCGTAGCGATGCCGCAGGACCCCAAGGAAAAGGGACGGTCGATCGACCTGGCCCTGGCGCAGATCGAGAAGCAGTTCGGCAAGGGCTCGATCATGAGGCTGGGGGCGAAGGACTTCCAGCAGGAGATCCCGATCATCTCGACGACTGCGCTGTCGATCGACACGGCCCTCGGGATCGGCGGCGTGCCGCGCGGCCGCGTGGTCGAGATCTTCGGCCCGGAGTCCTCCGGGAAGACCACCCTGGCCCTGCACATCATCGCCGAGGCGCAGCGTCACGGCGGGATGGCGGCGTTCGTCGACGCCGAGCACGCCCTCGATCCCGACTACTCCCGCAAGCTCGGCGTGGACGTGGACAACCTCCTGGTGTCCCAGCCCGACTCCGGAGAGCAGGCCCTGGAGATCACCGAGGTCCTGGTGCGCTCCGGGGCGCTCGATGTCCTGGTGATCGACTCCGTCGCCGCGCTGGTCCCGAAGGCCGAGCTCGAAGGAGAGATGGGCGACGCGCACGTCGGTCTGCAGGCGCGCCTGATGTCCCAGGCGCTCCGGAAGCTGACCGGCGTGGTCGCCCGCTCGCGCACCTGCCTCATCTTCATCAACCAGATCCGCGAGAAGATCGGCGTGATGTTCGGCAATCCCGAGACGACCACCGGGGGCCGCGCCCTGAAGTTCTACGCCTCGGTGCGCATCGACATCCGGCGCATCGGGCAGATCAAGGACGGCGACGCCGACGTCGGCAGCCGCACGCGGGTCAAGGTGGTCAAGAACAAGGTGGCGCCCCCCTTCAAGATCGCCGAGTTCGACATCCTCTACGGCACCGGCATCTCGCGCGTTGGGGATATCATCGACCTGGCCATCACCCACCGGGTCATCGAGAAGAGCGGCGCTTGGTTCTCCTACGGAGAGGTCCGCCTCGGGCAGGGGCGCGACAACGTCCGCCAGTTCCTCGAGCAGAACGCCGATCTCCGGGAGGAGATCGAGCTGAAGCTGCGGCGCCTCCTCGGCCTGATCAAGGAGCCGAAGGCCGCCGCCAGGGAGACGGGGGCGGCGCCCGAGGGGAAGGACGCCGCCCGGCCCACGGACGGGAAAGACGCGGCGAAGCCCTCCGCAAGAGAGGGCACCGCGCGCGACGCGGCGCGCGACGAGAAGCCGGCCCGCGAGGCCCCCAGGCCCCGTGGCCCCGCCCCGGCCGCCCGACCCTGAACCGGCAGCCGTTCTCCGCCGAGCATCGCCCTCTTCAGAACTTCCACTCAACCTTGACAGCCCGCGCGCACGGTTGCTACCATGCGCCGCCTCCGGCGATCCCCCGAGGTGCCGCGGTAGCTCAGTCGGTAGAGCGAGGGACTGAAAATCCCTGCGTCGGCGGTTCAATTCCGTCCCGCGGCACCACTCCACCGGCCACCCACGCTCCTTCCCTTGACCGCATGAGCGGAGCCGGTTTACGCTCGGGGCCTGTCTTGCGATCGACCGATCCTGATCGCCAAGGCTCCCTACGGAGGTAACCATGGACCGCCAGAGTCTTACCCGTCGGCGCTTCGC
>JACQNT010000253.1 GCA_016202915.1 Acidobacteriota bacterium | reverse complement strand
TGCGCGATCCGAGGTCGCCCAGGGTGATGCATTGCGGCACGAGCGCGCGCAGCGTCGCCTGGAGCTTGGCCGTCAGGAGGGCCGCGCCCAGCCCCTTGCCGGCGACGTCGCCCAGGACGACGCCGAGTCGGCCGCCGTCCAGATCGATGTAGTCCACGAGGTCGGCGCCGATGTCGTTCGCCGGGCGCATGAAGCTCCAGAGGGACCAGCCTTCCGGCTGGGGATGCCGCCGGGGCAGCAGGGCGACCTGGACCTTCCGCGCCACTTCGATCTCGTCCCTGGCCAGGAGCTTGTCCTTCAGCTCCAGCATCAGCACGAGCAGCAGGATCAGGAAGCCCCAGAGCCGCAGGTCGGTCGTAATCGGCATTTCACGGATCCCCAAGAAGGGAAACGTGGTCCTGCCGAGCACGCACATCAGGAGCGCCGCCGCCAGCGCCAGGCGGCGGCCCGGCGCCAGCTTCGCGAGGAGGCTCTTGAGCAGCCAGGCGACCACCTTGAACGCCCGGCGCACCCGGCCCATGGCCGCCAGCTCCGCGCGGCGATCCTCGTCGAGATAGAAGCGGTAGAGCTGGCGCAGGTCCTGGCGCAGATCGCGGGGCAGATCGGACGGACGCAGGTCCTGGAACACCACCTCGCGCAGGCTGGGGTCTTTCACTTCTCAGCCGCCTTCGGAGATCCGGCCGCGCGATGGATCTTCCTCGCGCGGCCCCGGCCCCGGTGCCAGGGCCGTGTCCGAGAGTGTGTCGTGCGCCCTGATCAGCAGGGTCCTGATCGGCAGATCGTAGGCGCAGGCGCGCTCGCAGAAGCCGCTGCAGTGGAGGCAGTGGGCGGCCCGCTCGGAGGCCACGAGCCGGGCGTACGACTCGACCGCCCGGTTCTCCTGCCCGTACTCGTGGTAGTACATTGAGAAGCGCAGGATGTCGGCGATGCGCACGTCCTCCGGGCAGGCCTCCATGCAGGCACCGCTGAAGCGGCAGACCTGGGTGGAGAACTCCTCGGCGTACTCGCGGAGGATGTCGAGGTCGGCCCGCGTCAGGGGACGGTCCGCCGCCGCGGCGTACTCGTCCACCTGCTTCCGGCTGTTGATCGAGATGACGAGGTTCGAGACCTTGCGGTTGGAGAGGACCCACCTGAGGGCCGCCTGGCGGAAGGTGACGTGCCGGTCCTTGAACTTCTCCAGGTCGGCCCCCTTCGCGCCGGCCAGCGTTTTCATGGCGGCGAAGCCGACCCCCTTCCCGGCGGCCCTGGCGATGAGCCTGTCCTGGTCGGGATAGTCGAGGAAGCTGTAGCGGCAGAGGAGGACGCTGAAGGCGCCCGAGTCCACGGCGTGGTGCATGACATCCATGAGGTCCGGGTCGTGGCCGCTGGCGCCCATGAAGCGGACCTTCCCCGCCCGGCGGGCGGCCTCGAACGCCTCGAGGATCTCCGGGTTCTTCAGTCGCTCCAGCCCGTGGCCGTCGGAGTTGCGCCCCACCTCGTGGTTGAGGACGATGTCCACGTGGTCCGTCTGGAGGCGCTTCAGGCTGGCGTCGAGCTGGCTCAGGAAGACCTGCTTCTTCGCCGGCCTGCCGACGTGGTGGGGGCACCACTTGGTGGTCACGATGAACCTGTCCCGGCGCCCCTTGAGCGCCTCGCCGATCGTCCTCTCGCTGGCCCCGCCCCGGTAGCAGTTGGAGGTATCGACGTAGTTGATCCCCCGGTCCAGGGCGTACAGGATGACATCCGGATCGTCGATCGGATAGCCGCCGAAGCCGATCTCCGACACGCGCAGCCCCGTGTTCCCCATGGTCCGGTACGGCATCCCCGCCTCGCGGGCGGAGGCCGGCGCCGCCCCGGCCGGCTGCGTCCCGGCCGGCAGTGCCCCCGCCGCCAAGGCGCCGCCGAGCGCCGCCGTCCCCCGGACGAACTCGCGCCGGCTCATCTTCTTTGAACGCTTCATGGCCCGCCTCGTCCGGGTTCCCTACCTCCCGGCATCACTCTCCCCGTCAGCAAGAGCACGAGAAAGCACAGGAAGAAAGTCAGCACATAGATCTTGTTGGTGAGCCAGAGAAGCCTCCAGAAGGACAGGTCGGGCCGCGCCATGAAGGAGGCCAGCTTGACGGCCACGATCAGGATCTCGGAGATCGAGACGGCCAGCCCGGCGGCCCGGGCCCACCGATGGCGATGCCAGAGGAGCCAGGCCAGAACGAGATGCGCCACCCACCAGAAATCCCACATCACCGGCGCGCGCTCTATGGTCCGTCCGGCGGCGTTCTCGGCCACGAGGTACAGGACGGGCGCCAGGTACTTGATGACCAGGGTCCAGGCGGCCATCACCACCAGGCCGAACACCGAGAACGTGACCCATCCTGAGCTCCTGCCCGCCGCGTTCAACCCGGAGACCCGGCGCGATGTTCCGGCCCGGCGAGATCATCTGCGCCCGGGCGCGCCGTCCGGCGGGCGCCCAGGCCGACGAGGGCCGCGGCGAGGACGGCCGCGAGGCCGCGCAGGGCGTAGAACCTCGGCTCGCTCGTCGTGTAGTTCGCCGCCGCGAAGAACAGGCTGTTCAGGTCGCTGATCACTACACCCTCCAGGAAGTAGAGCCACCCGCGGTAGATGCCCGCCAGCATAACTCCGTGCGACAGGA
>JACQNT010000252.1 GCA_016202915.1 Acidobacteriota bacterium | reverse complement strand
GCGGGGCGTAGGATCGGAGCGGCGTCGGAGGGAGGTGCGGGCGGATCCGGTCGCGCGCCGCGAGGACATCCGCGTAGGAGATCGGCCAGGCGCTCGACGGAACCGTTCCCTTCGTCATGCGCCTGAGGATATCATTTGCGGCAACGAGGGGACCCCGGCGCGGCGGCGGGGAGAGGCGCGGCGGAGGGAGCAGGATTCGAACCTGCGGGGCTTGCGCCCAACGGTTTTCAAGACCGCCGCCTTAATCCGCTCGGCCATCCCTCCGCTTCCGGCATTATACCGGCGGGGCTGACGTGAACGAACCCGTGGACCTGATCGGCAAGCTGGTCGTCCTCCTGGCGATCGCCTGCGCCGTCCTGTTCCTCCTCACCCGACTGCGGCTGCCGCCGGTGGTCGGCTACCTGCTCTCCGGCGTCCTGCTGGGGCCCTTCGGGCTGCGCCTGATCACCGGCAGCGACGCGGTGGCGACGCTGGCCGAGATCGGCGTCATGCTGCTGATGTTCACCCTCGGCCTGGAGTTCGACACCGGCGTCTTCCAGCGCTTCAAGCAGGTCGTCCTCGGGGGCGGGTCCCTGCAGATCCTCCTGACGCTCCTGTGCGCCGTCCTGGCGGGGCCGTTCCTCGGGTGGTCGCCGCGGACGGCGTTCTTCCTCGGCTGCGTCGTGGCGCTGAGCAGCACCGCGGTGGTCCTCAAGAGCCTGATGCAGCAGGGCCTCCTCGACACGCTGCCCGGACGCCTGACGGTCGGGATCCTGATCCTCCAGGACCTGAGCGTCGTCCCGATGATGATCCTGCTGCCGATCGCCGGCGGATCCGCGGCGGCGATCGCCGGCAACCTCTCCCTCGCCGTGGGGCGCGCCGCCTTGCTGCTCGCCGTCACCTTCGTCCTGAGCCGCTGGGTGATGCCGCGCGTCCTGAACCTGATCGCCTCGGGGCGCAGCCAGGAGCTGTTCCTGCTCGCCACACTGACCCTCTGCCTGGGCATGGCGTGGCTGAGCCACAGCCTCGGAGTCTCGTACGCCCTCGGCGCCTTTCTGGCCGGCCTGATCCTGGGCGGCAGCGAGTACGCGCACCAGATGACCGCCGACATCGTGCCGTTCCGGGACGTCTTCTCCGGCGTCTTCTTCGTCGCCATGGGGATGCTGATGGACCCTGGGTACGCGCTGGCGAACTGGCCCTCGGTCCTGGTCGTCGTCGGCCTCATCCTGGTGCTGAAGACGGCGATCACGACGGCCGCCGTCGGCGGCTTCGGGTATCCCCTGCCGGTCGCCCTCCAGGTCGGGATCAACCTGGCCCAGGTTGGGGAGTTCTCCTTCCTGATCGCTTTGATGGGCGTGCAGTCGGGGCTGATCACGCGCGAGACCTACCAGGTGGCGATCGCCGCCTCGGTCATCTCGATGATCGTGGCGCCGGTGCTGACCCAGAAGAGCGCCGCGATCGCCTCGTACGCCGGGCGTCTCACCGGCGGGATCCTGCCGGCCTGGAGCCGCCTCGCCGAGCCGTACGAGGGGGAGGGCCAGGAGCCTCATGAGCCGCTCTCCGGCCACCTCGTCATCCTCGGCTACGGCACGTTGGGCCGGACGCTGGGGGAGGTGCTGGTGACCCACCAGGTGCCGTTCGTGGCCCTGGAGATCGATCCGACCCTGGTGCGGGAGGCGCGGCGGGCGGGCCACCCGGTGCGCTACGGGGACGCCGGCAGCGACGAGCTGCTGCGCCGCGCCGGCGTCGATCGCGCGCGCATCCTGGCGGTCACCCTCCCCGATCACGTCATGGAGCGGGCGGTCATCCGGCGCGCCCGCCGGATGAACCCCGGCCTGCACATCCTGGCGCGCGGCCGCCGTGGGGTGGAGGACGAGGAGCTGTACCGCGACGGCGCCGACGAGGTGATCCACGAGGGGTTCGAGGTCGGGATCGAGTTCCTGGCCCGCATCCTGAGGCGGCTGAATTTCCCCAAGCAGGCGGTGGAGCGCCAGCTCGGCCGGCTCAGGAGCGGCCGCTACGAGGTCTTCCGCCGCGAGGACTTCGCACCCCTGCCGCTGGGGGACGTGCGGCGCTCGCTCGACGCGCTGCGGGTGGAGTTCCTGGAGATCCCGCCCGAGTCCCCCCTCATCGGCAAGAGCCTGCGCGACGCCGGCGTGCGCGAGGCCACGGGCGCCCTCATCCTCGCCGTGGTCCGCGACGGGCGCATCATCACCTCCCCCGAAGCTTGGTTCGTCCTGCAGGAGAAGGACACGATCCTGGTCTCCGGCGCCATCGAGCAGGTGGCCGAGGTGGAGACCCTGCTCGGCGGCCGCGCTCAATGAGCGATCGCGTTCAATAGGTTATCCTGAGGACGGCGCCTCCGGGTGCCGGCAGAACCTGCCAGTCAGCCCCCTGCGCGCCCGCCGGCCGGGCTTCCGGCGCGCGAGCCGGGGGATTCTCCGGTGGCGGCCACGGATGGCGTGCGGCGATCCCCTTGCCGATCGCCAGCCCCAGGCCCGCCCCGGCCAGGATGTCGGAGGCCCAGTGCGTGTCCTGCCGCACTGTCGCCAGCCCGACGAGCGCGGCGATGGGGTAGGCAATCCAGACCACCCGGCCACCGTAGCGGTCGGCCAGGACCGCGGCGATGGCGAACGACCGCGAGGTGTGGCCCGAAGGGAAGATCGTGTCGTCCCGGAAGAAGTCATGGGCGTCCACGCCGTCGGCCGGCCGTTCCCTCCTGAACGCCCCCTTCGCCACGCCGGTGATGATCGCCGTCCAGAGAAACGCCTCGAAAGAGGCCGCGGCCGTCGAGGCGAGACGCGGATGATCCGCGCCTCGACCCACGAGATAGAGGACGCCGAGGCTCCCTCCGGCGACGAGATAGGTGCCCAGCGGCTCGAAGCGGTCGGCGGCCCGGTCGAGGGAGCGCCGGTCGGATTCCTGCACCTCCCGGCGGATCTCGTCGTCGCGCCCGATGAGCAGCGCCGTCCCGGCGAGGACGCCAGCAGCGATCCACGCCCCCTTGCGGTTGATACGGGTCGGAAAGGTCAGAAGGTAGCGGCCGTCCGCGCCGAAGGTCCGGACGCTCTCGCGGAAGGTCTTCCGGGGCGGCGTCTCTCCTGCCTCCCCCGCTGGCGCCTCCGATGGCGCGGCGGAAACGGGCCCGCCGCCCAGCGCGGCGACCAGGACCGGCACGATCAGGCGCTCCACGCCCACCCGGTCCTCTCGCGCTGCGGGCCTAGCCGCGCGGAGGGGCGATCTCGGCCGCCCCGAAGTACGGCTGCAGCGCCTCGGGGATGGCGACGCCGCCGTCCTTGCGCTGGAAGTTCTCCAGGATGGCGACCAATGTCCGGCCGACGGCCAGGCCCGATCCGTTCAGGGTGTGGGCGAATTCGGTCCTGCCGGTCGGGCCGCGGCGGAAGCGGATGCTCGCGCGGCGCGCCTGGAAGTCGCCGCAGTTGGAGCAGGAGGAGATCTCGCGGTAGGCGCCGAAGGAGGGCAGCCACACTTCGAGGTCGTAGGTCTTCGCCGAGGCGAAGCCGAGGTCGCCGGTGCACAGCGCCACGACCCGGTAAGGCAGCCCCAGCGCTTTGAGAACGGTCTCGGCGTCGGCGGTCAGGCGCTCGAGCGCCGCCGGCGAGTCCTCCGGACGTGTGAACTTCACCAACTCGACCTTGTTGAACTGGTGCTGGCGGATCAGCCCCTTGACGTCCTTGCCGTAGGACCCGGCCTCGCTCCGGAAGCACGGCGTGTAGGCGGTGTAGGAGATCGGCAGCCGGGCGCCGTCCAGGATCTCCTCGCGGTGCAGGTTGGTAAGGGGGACCTCGGCGGTCGGGATCAGATAGTAGCCCGTGCGGTCGATCTTGAAAAGATCGTCCTCGAACTTGGGCAGGTTGCCGGTGCCGGCCATCGACTTCGCGTTCACCATGAACGGCGGGAGCACCTCGGTGTAGCCGTTCTGCCGCGTGTGCAGGTCGAGCATGAAGTTGATGAGGGTCCGCTCCAGCCGCGCCCCCGCCCCGGTGTAGACGGCGAAGCGCGCGCCGGCGATCTTCGCGGCCCTCTCGAAGTCGAGGATCCCCAGCCGCGTCCCCAGGTCCCAGTGCGCCTGCGGCTCGAAATCGAAGCGCGGGGGGCTGCCCGAGCGGCGGATCTCGACGTTGTCCTGAGGGGTGCGCCCGACCGGGACGCTCCTGTCCGGGACGTTCGGGATCGTCAGCAGGAGCGCTCCGAGCGCCGCCTCCGCCTTCGTCACGCGCGCGTCGAGATCCTTGATGCGGTCCCCTGCCTCGCGCATCTCCCGGATCAGCTCCGCCGCGTCCTTCTTCTCCTTCTTGAGGGCGGCGATCACCTCGGACACCTTGTTGCGCCGCGCCTTGAGGGTCTCCACCTCGCGCAGGGCCGCGCGGCGCGCCTCGTCGTGGCGGCGGAAGTCCTCCAGGGACGCCTGCGCCCCGCGGTCGCGGAGCGCCTTCTCCACGGCCGCGAGGTTCTCCCGCACCCACACCATGTCGAGCATCGCCGCGCAGTCTAATGCAGTGGTTTTCCGGGTGTCAAAGGCGGTACCCGGGTGGCGCCGGTCTGTGCGATGATGGAACGGCATGGCCGCGACGCGCCGATCCGAATACCTCCGGAGCAACCGCATCCGGACCCTGCCGGTCCCCGACGCCGGCGCCGCCGTCCCGGCGGCGCGCCGTCTCCTGGCGGTCCATGACGCCCTCAGCCGGCGCGTGATCGGGACCGAGCTGCTCGCCGTTCTCTCGGTTCTGGCCGGGATCCCCGCCCCGGAACTGGTGGTCCCGGACGAGCACCAGCCGCACCGGCGCAGCGACGGCCGGATCGTCTTCAGCCTGCAGGGGGACTACCGCCGCCGCCGGCCCTCCGCCGAGGATCCGTCCCGGGCGCGCGGCGGCAGGCCGCTCGGCCGGATCCGCATCCCCAACCGGACGCCCGCGCGCGGCGACGTGGTGCGACCGTCCGCCTTCCTCAACACGCTGCTGCACGAGTTCTGTCACCACCACGACGCCGAAGCGCTGCGCCTGTCGCGGTCCTTCCACACGGCCGGCTTCTACGCGCGGCTTCGGCACCTCAGGGAGCAGCTCCTCGCCGATGGAATATAATTTCTCCCGCCCATGAAGAGCCCCTCTCTCATCCGCAAGGCGGTCTTCCCCGCGGCCGGGATGGGCACCCGGTTCCTCCCCGCGACCAAGGCGCAGCCGAAGGAGATGCTGCCCCTGGTCGACAAGCCGATCATCCAGTACGTCGTGGAGGAGGCGGTCGCCTCGGGCATCCGCACGATCATCATCGTCACGGGGCGGGGGAAGACGGCGATCGAGAACCACTTCGACGTCGCCTACGAGCTGGAGCAGCTCCTGGAGCGCCGCTCCAGGCCCGACCTCCTGAAGGAGGTGCGCGGCATCTCCGACATGATCGACGTGTCGTACGTGAGGCAGAAGGAGCCGCTCGGCCTCGGCCACGCGATCCTGATGGCCCGCGAGCTGGTGGGGGACGAGCCGTTCGCCGTCTTCCTGGGGGACGACGTGATCGAGTCCCCGGTGCCGGTGATGCGGCAGATGATCGACATCTACGGCAAGCACCGCTGCTCCCTCGTGGCCGTCGAGAGAGTGAGCAGGGCGCGCACCGGCAACTACGGCATCGTCGCCGCGAAGCCCGCCGGCGATCGCCTGCACCGCGTCACCGACCTGGTCGAGAAGCCTCCCCCCGATGAGGCGCCCTCCGATCTCGCCATCATCGGCCGGTACATCCTGACTCCCGACATCTTCCCGCATCTCGAGAAGACGGCGGCCGGACGGGGCGGCGAGATCCAGCTCACCGACGCCCTGCGGTCCCTGCTGCGCCGGCAGCCGATCTACGCCTACCGCTTCAGCGGCAAGCGCTACGACACCGGGGACAAGCTGGGCTTCCTCAAGGCCACGGTCGAGTTCGCGCTGCGCCGCCCCGATCTCGGCGGGCCGTTCCGCGCCTACCTCAAGAACCTCGACCTGGACGGCATCGCGCCGGGCCGCGCCGGCCGGCCCGATCGCCCCGCGCCGCCGGCGCGCCGGCGGCCGGGCGGCGGCCGACCGCGCAAGGGGAAGCGGTCTTAATGGGGACGCGTGACCGGCGGCGGAACATCCCCCGCCTCGGAGCCCACCCGGAGAGACGCGTCCTTCTCCCTGCGCGGCGCGCGGCGCTGCGGGTCCGCGTCGCCCGCCGGCCGGGGCGCGGTCGAGGCGCCGCGCCGGCAACCCAGCGGGAGCGCGCCGTCGTCCTCCCTCCCGTGGTCAACCTGTTCGAGAAACCGGACGCCGCCTCCCCCGTCGTCAGCCAGGCGACCCTCGGCACGACCGTCGGGATTCTGGAGGCCGCGCGGGGCTGGTTCCTGATCGAAACGCCCGATGGATACCGCGGCTGGGCGCGATCCGGCGCCCTGCGGCGGCTGGCCGGCCGCGCCGCCGCCTATCCCGGGAGAGACCCGGCGCTCGAGGTCGCCAGCCTGATGGCCAACATCTACAGGGACCCGGACGTCACGTCGGCGTCGCCGATCGCCGTCGTGCCCCTTCTCGCCCGCCTGGAGCTCCTCGAGGAAACGGAGGACTGGCGGAGAGTGCGCCTGCCCGACGGACGCGAAGGGTGGCTGCAGAGCGGCGACGCGCGGCGCCCGCGCCACCCGGGTCGCGCCGGCGGGGACGCCGTCTTCAGCCGGGACGGCGCCGCCGCGACCGCCCTGCGCTTCCTCGGGCTCCCCTACCTCTGGGGAGGGACCACGCCGTTCGGCCTCGACTGCTCGGGCCTCGCCCAGATCGTCTACCGTCTGCACGGCTACCTGCTGCCTCGCGACGCCGATCTGCAGTTCGCCGATCCGAACCTCGCCCTCGTCGAGCGCGCAGAGATCGGTCCGGGCGACCTGGTCTTCTTCGGTCCGGACGGGGCGAGCATCACGCACGTCGGCATCGCCCTGGACGGCGTGGAGTTCGTGAGCGCCACCACCTACAGGAGCCCCACAGTCCGGAAGGATCGCCTGGACGATCCGTACTGGGAGAGCCTCTATCGTGGAGCGCGCCGCCTCAGGGGGAGAGGCGGCCAGTAGGATCGGGCGCCGCGGAGGGGGCGGCGTGCCTCGAGCGGCGGGACCCTTCAGTCCTTCTTGTCCGTCTTCTTGGCGGAGTCGGCGCTGCCGGCGGTCGCTCCCTTCGCCGCCTCTTTCGCCGCCTCTTTCTTGCCGACTTCCTTCTCCCCCTTCTCCTTCCCCCCTTCGCCCTGGTCCGGCAGGGCCGAGGAGGCCCCCTTCCGCTGGTAGTCGGTGATGTACCAGCCGCTCCCCTTGAACTGCACCGCCGGGGCCGAGGGCAGCTTCTTCACCTTCCCCTTCTTGCACTTCGGGCACTTCCTGGCGGGACGGCCCTTGAACTTCTGGATCCGCTCGAAGCGATGGCGGCAGCTCTGGCATTCGTACTCATAGAGCGGCACCTGATCCCTCCACGCTGCGTCCCGCGCGGACGGCGTCCGGGCCGCGGGCGCGAAGGCGGATTATACGGGAAAAGGCGCCGCCGGACGCGCGCCGGAGTGATTGCGGGCATATAATCCGGGCCACAAACGGCAGGATCCACGCGCGGGACTCGGGAAGAAGATCATGAGCGTGAGAGTCACTCGCACCGAAGCGAGGCCCTCCTTCCGCCTTTTCGCCGCCGCGGCGCTGGTGGCTCTCGCCCTGTCCGCCGGGGACGCCCTCGGCCTTCCCTCCGGGAAGCATCCCTGGATCGAGGTCCGGACCCCCAACTTCACCTTCTTCAGCGGGGCCTCGGACAAGAGGACCCTCGAGATCGCCAGGAAACTCGAGCGCTTCCGCGCCGTGCTGGGGCTGGTCTACAAGAAGCTCGCCGTCAACGCACCCGTGCCCACCGTCATCTACATATTCAGGGATGACGCGTCTCTGACTCCCTACAAGAGCCGCTTCGAGGGCAGGCCGGTGGAGCTGCTCGGATACTTTTTCGGCAGCCGGGACGGGAACTACATCGTGCTGAACGGGAGGCGCGGCGCCGATCCCCTGAATACCATTTACCACGAATACATCCACTATTTCCTCAACAATAACCTCCCCGGGCTCCCCACCTGGTTCGGCGAAGGCCTGGCGGAGTTCTACAGCACCTTCGTGGCCGACGAGGTGGAGGCGCAGATCGGAAAATACGTCGAGGGCCACGTTCTTTACCTGCGCGAGTACCCGATCCTACCGCTCCGGGACCTGTTCGCGATCGACAGGAAGTCCAAGGACTACAACGAGGGAGACCGCCGCGGGGTCTTCTACGCCCAGTCGTGGGCGCTGGTCCATTACCTGCTCCGGGGCAAGCCGGAGCGGCGGCCGGAGCTCGTGAAGTTTCTCGATCGGATCGTGCAGGGCGCCGGCCCCGACGAGGCCTTCGCCGCGAGCTTCGAGACCACACCCGAAAAACTAGAGGCGGAACTGAGGGCCTACATCGGTCAGGACCGTTTCCTGTTCACCTTGATCAAGCTCCAGGAGCTCGGCGCCGACGAGGGAGCCAGGGTCGCGCCGATGTCGAGAGAGGATGTCCTGTTCCGTCTGGGCGATCTCCTGGCCCACTTCGGCCCGGACCGGGCGAGCGAGGCCGAGCAGCACTTCCAGGAGTCCATCAAATCGAACCCGTCCCACGCGCCTTCGCACGCCGGACTCGGGTATCTAAGCGCCCTGGCGGAGCGCCACGACGACGCGGTGGGGCATTTCGAGAAGGCGCTCGCCCTGGGCCAGGACGACTACCTGACCTACTTCCGCTTCGGGGAGGCCCTGCACGATCGCCTGCAGGCGACGGGCGCTGGGGGCGCTGCTCAGGCCGGCGGAGCGCCGGTCGATCTCGAGCGCGTCCGCGAGCTGTTCATCAAGGCCATCCAGGGGAACCCGGGCTTCGCCGAGGCTTACGTCAGTTGCGCCCTGACCTTCTCCCAGGGCGGCGCCGACCGGGACAGGGCGATCAAACTGCTCGAGGCGGCGCGCGCCATGCTGCCCTCCCGGCCGGACATCGCCGTCAACCTGGTTTTCCTCCATGCGGCCAGGGGAGATCTGCAACGGGCGCGGCACCTCGTGGACAGGGTCCTCGCCCGCCTGGGCGACCCCGGCGCGCTGGCGGCGGCGCGGGACACCCTGGAGCGGTTCGAGTCGCGGAGTCGCGCTGCGACCGCGAAGGAGAAGGCGCCCCCGTCGCCCCTGGCGAACATGGAGGAGGCGATCGCCGGGGAACGCGATCCGGAGATCAAGCGGAATCTCGAAGATCACGCGCTCGAGCTGCAGGAATTGAAGGAATACAACCGCCAGGTGGACGTCTACAACGAGGCCGTGGCCCTGGCGAATCAGGGGAAGTTCAAGGAGGCGATCGCCCTGATCGAGAAGCTGCTCCCCCAGATCAAGAACCACGACCTCGCCGTCCAGACCCGGACCTTCCTGCAGCAGCTGAAGAAGGACGCGGCGCACCGGCGACCGTTATAATCCCGGAGCATGGACAGGATCCGCATCCAGGGCCCCTGCCGCCTGAGCGGCAGCGTGCGCGTCAGCGGCGCGAAGAACGCCGTCCTTCCCGAGATGGCGGCGGCCCTTCTGGTGGACGGCACGGTCACCCTGAGGAACGTCCCGGACGTGCGCGACGTGACCACCATGGCGAAGGTCCTGCGCCACCTGGGGCTCCGCGGACTAGTGGTGGAGGGGGACGTCCTGCGCGCCGAGGGAGGCGACCTGGGCGAGCCGCAGGCGCCGTACGACCTAGTCCGCCAGATGCGCGCCTCGATCCTGGTTCTCGGCCCTCTGCTTGCGCGGCAAGGGCGGGCGAGGGTGTCGCTCCCGGGCGGCTGCGCCATCGGGGCGCGCCCGATCGACCTGCACATCGAGGCGCTCCGGAAGATGGGGGCCACGATCGGCGTCGAGCATGGCTACGTGGTGGCCTCCTGCCGTCGTCTGAAAGGGGCTGAGTTCTCCTTCGAGAAGAAGACGGTCACCGGGACCGAGAATCTGATGATGGCCGCCGTCCTGGCCGAGGGGCGGACCGTCATGAAGAACTGCGCCACCGAGCCGGAGGTCACCGACCTGGGGCGCTTCCTGAACGCCTGCGGCGCCGGGGTGGAGGGGGCCGGCACCGAGACGATTGTCGTGGATGGCGTCAGCCGCCTGACCGGGGCGGAGCACCAGGTGATCCCGGACCGGATCGAGACCGGGACGTTCCTCATGGCCGCGGCCGCGACCGGCAGCGGCATCACCGTGGAGGGGTGCCGGCCGCGGCACCTCGGGGCCGTCCTCGCCAAGCTCAAGGAGTGCGGCGTCGCGCTGGAGGTGGGAGAGGAGGAGATCGTGGTGCGGCCCGACGGACCGCTCCGTTCCGTGAACGTCATCACCTCGCCCTACCCGGAGTTCCCGACCGACCTGCAGGCGCAGTACATGGCGCTGATGACGCGGGCGGAGGGCGTGTCGATCGTGACCGAGACGGTCTTCGAGAACCGCTTCATGCACGTCGGCGAGCTGCGGCGGATGGGGGCGCGCATCGTGGTGCACGGCCAGACCGCCATCGTCGCCGGGCCGTCGCCCCTTTCGGGCGCTCCCGTCATGGCGAGCGACCTGCGCGCCTCCGCCTGCCTGATCGTCGCCGGGCTGGCCGCCGCGGGGGAGACGATCATCGACCGCGCCTACCACATCGACCGGGGGTACGCGCAGGTGGAGAGGAAGTTCCAGGAACTGGGCGCGCGGATGGAGAGGATCCGCGCCTAGCCCGCCCGGCGAGGAGGAACCGACATGCCCGACTGCCTCTTTTGCAAGATCGCACGCAAGGAGATCCCGGCGAAGGTCATCTACGAGGACCGGCAGGTGGTCGCCTTCGAGGACATCAACCCGCAGGCGCCGGCGCACACCCTCGTCATCCCGAAGGGCCACCTCGCCACCCTGAACGACGTCGGGGCGGAGGAGGAGAGCCTGCTCGGGCACATGATGCTGGTGGCCACCAAGCTGGCCAAGGACAAGGGGCTGCACGACAAGGGATACCGCCTCGTCGCGAACTGCCAGGAAGCGGCCGGCCAGTCGGTGTTCCACATCCACCTGCATCTCCTCGGCGGCCGCCGCTTCTCCTGGCCCCCCGGATGAAGCCGCTCCGCCGCGCCGTCCCCTCCGCATGAGCGCCGCGCCTCCGGCGGCGCCGGGCCGCGCCTACCGCCGGACCGTGGGAACGAAACTCCTCGGCGGCGCCTGCTTTCTCGTCTTCGGCGGCGGGGCGATCTCCGTGCTCCTGGCCTCCGGGCCGACCGCGGGCTTCTGCGTCCTCCTGGCGCTGGCGATCCTGAGCCTGGTCAACCTGGCCGGCGTCTGGACCGATCTCTACGTGCTCGACGAGACTGGAATCGAATACCGCAACGCCCTCCTGGTCCGCCTCGGCCGGCGCCCCCGCCGCATCCCCTGGGAGGACGTGGTCGAGGTCCGGGAGCACCGCCGCCTGAGGGCGGGAAGCCACGAGGAGCAGCCGAGCGCGCTGTTCCTGGTCCTCCGCACCGGGGGCAGGCTGGTCCTCGACTCG
>JACQNT010000251.1 GCA_016202915.1 Acidobacteriota bacterium | reverse complement strand
GCGCCCGACGGACCGTGCGAGAACGAGCGCCAGGGACTCGACGCGCGGGGTGCGGCGCGGCGGGCGGCGCGAGGCGAGGGGAGCGTCGCGCAGCGACGCGGACCCCTGTCCGGCGGCCTCGCTGGACGCGGTGGTCACGATCCGCAACTACCACGACCTCAAGAACCCCGCCGAGGCCCTGGCGGAGCTGAGGCGCGTGCTGAAGCCGGGCGGCATCCTCGACATCGCCGATTCGCGCACCACCGCCGGCCGGGACGAGCCGACCCACCGGATCGCCGAGGATGTGATCGTCCGCGAGGTGACGGCCGCGGGCTTCAGCCTGGCCGGCGTCTCCCAGATGCTCTCCAACCCGAAGGACGACTACACTCGGGTCTACTGGGACGCCCGCTGGATCGTCGATCAGTCCTGCCTGAAGTTCACTCGCTGACGGGGTCCCCCGGAACGGTTAGTCCTTCGGGCCGTGGGCCTTCGATTTCCCCTTCCCCTTGCCGTGACCCCCGGCGTGTTCTGCCTTGCTGGCGTGCCAGGGACGCCCCTTGTGGTCGGCGACCAGGACCGCGACCTTCTTCCCCTGGCCCCTGGCCCGGGCCATCTCGAAGGGCGTGAGCCGCGCCCAGCGGGAGCCGATCTGGATCTGGACCAGGTCGGCGATGTCGCCGTCGGCCAGGCGGGCCGACCTCGGGTTCTTCTTCCAGTACCCCCAGGCCTTGCCGTAGGGAGGGCCCGGATCGCTGTCGATGCCGGTGAACAGAATGCCGACCGGGACCTCAAGCTTCTGGAAGATCACCGACCAGCCGAAGCCGCGGGACCGGAGGCCGGCGATCACCTCGACCGGCTCGCCGGATTTGCGGGCGAGGAAGAGGACCACGGGCAGATCGACCTCGACGGAGCGGAGCCGCGGGAGGACCGGCTCCAGCTCGGCCCGCTCGTAGCCGTACCTGCTGACGGTGAGGTTCAGGAACATCTGGTTGTCGTCGCCGACGCTGCTCATGCTGAACAGGAAGTCGAACGACGTCCCGGCGTGGGCCGGCGAGGCGACGGCGAGCAGGGCAGCCATCAGGCCGAGGACGGCCGGTCCCGGTATGGGGCGTTTCAGGTTCGCCATGGACACCTCCTTCTCCGAAAGAGCAAAGATGGCGCCGGATGAGGAAAAAATCCAGCCTAGGCAGTCCGCTTGAGGATGACCAGGGTGGTGTCGTCCTGGCGGGGCGCGCCGGAGCAGTGCTCGTTGAGCGCCTCGTTGATCCGGCGGGCGATGTCGCCCGGCGCCGATTCCTGCGCCTCCCGCGTGGCCATGAGGAGGCGCGCCTCGCCGAACTGCTCCCCGCCGGCGCTGGCCTCCTCGGTCACGCCGTCGCTGTAACAGACGAGGATGTCGCCGGGCCCGAACGCCACCTCCCGCACGCCGAAGGTCGCCGGGGCGATCATGCCGAGGGGCAGCCCGGTCACCGCCAGCCCCTCCGGGGTCGCGCCGGGCCGGAGCAGGCTGGGAGCGTTGTGTCCCGCGTTCACGTAGGCCATCGTGTGGCGGGCGGGGTCGAGCACTCCGTAAAAGAAGGTGACGAAGCGGTTCTCGGGGATCTGCCGGCTCAGCAGGCGGTTCAGCCTGGCGATCATCTCGGCGAGCGGCAGGTTGAGCTCGGAGAGGGCGTGCAGGCTCGCCTGGAAGGAGCACATCAGGAGCGCCGCCGGCAGCCCCTTGCCGGCGACGTCCCCGAGCCCGATGCCGTAGCGCCCGCCGGGCAGCGCCAGGAAGTCGTAGTAGTCCCCCCCGACCGCCCGGCACGGCTCGCTGTGTCCGTAGACGAGGTAGTTCGGGATCGGCGGGCCCTGGGCCGGCAGCAGGTGCTCCTGAATCTCCGCCGCGTTCTGCAGCTCCTGCTCCATCCTCTCGGCCGCGACCACCTGCTCGAAGAGCCGGGCGTTCTCGATCTTCACGGCCGCGACGTTGGCCAGGTGTGCCAGGACCCGGAGGTTCTCCTCGGTGAACACCCCCGCCCGGTGCCGGTTGTCCACGTAAATGAGACCGATCACGTCCCGGTTGTTCCACAGGGGGACGCAGAGGACGGAGCGCAGGCGCTGGGCCTCCACGCTCTGGCCGCGCCGGAAGCGGTCGTCGAGAAGGGCGTCTGAGGTCAGGACCGACTCCTTGTTCAGGACGACGCGGTCGGTGATCGTCCTGCTGATCGAGATGGTCTTGCCGGCCTCGTCGGGCGGGACGCGGACTACCTGAGGTTCCAGCCGGTCCCCTTCTTCGCGCAGCATCAGGAGGCCGCGCTCGAACGGCACCGCGCGCCGGGCCAGGTCCATGATGGTGTCGAGGAGCTCCCGCAGCGGCCGGTGGAAAACCAGCTGCTCGTTCGCCTCGGCGAGGATCGCCCCGAGGGAAGGGGAGGACGCCAGGCTCCGGCCGCGCGCTTCGGCCGAAGGGGACGCCGCGCCGCGCGCGCCGCGGTCCTCGGCGGCTCCCGCGCCCCTCGCGCCGGGCATCACGTCGGGCCCCCCGGTGGGCGGCGGAGGCGTGACCTCCAGCAGCAGAGGGATGTCGGTCAGGGCGGGCGTGCGAATCGTCCCCGCCGGCAGGCAGGTGGTGCCCGCCCCGGCCAGAAGCGGCCGGTCGCTGAACTCCACGGAGCTCCCGGCCGATCCGTTGAAGATGAGAGTGGTCGTGCCGACGCGCACCCGGTCCCCGGGGCGGAGCAGGGTCGGCCCGGCCACGCGGCGCTCGTTGACGAAGGTGCCGTTCTTCCCGCCGGCGTCCGCCACGTAGAAACCGTCCGGGTGGCGCTCGATCTGGGCGTGGACGCGCGAAACGTTGAGGTCCGGCAGGTTGAGATCATTGGTCGAAGCCCGCCCGATGCGCAGGACGGACGCTGCGATCTCGTGGCGGAACGTCTGTCCGGCGGGCGTAACGACGGTCAGGAAGTCCATGGGATTCGATCCCGAGGCGAAACCGACCACGTCTGCAGGGAATGACCGGTTCCATCGTACAGGGTCCGATGGAGGACGTCAATGCAGGCGCGGGCGGGGCGGCCGCCCGCCTCCTCAGGGAGCCGCGGGATCGCAGGTCGCGCGTCCCCAGCCGCTCGAGACGAGGAGGACCGAGGCCGGCT
>JACQNT010000249.1 GCA_016202915.1 Acidobacteriota bacterium | reverse complement strand
GCACCACTCCCTGGTGAAGGGAACGCTGCCCATCTGGATCCCGCGCTCGGCGGTCACCAGGACGTTGTCCGAGTGGTTGTAGCCGAAGCCGAGGTCGGGCGCGTACAGGCCGGGCTCGTTGCTGAAGGTCATCCCCTCCTCCAGCATGGTGTGGTCCCCGAGGGCGATGTAGGGAGGCTGGTGCCCCTCGGACCCCTCCCCGTGCGCCGGGCGGTGGTAGACGTACTTCGCCAAGCCGTTCTTCACCTGGTGGCGGTGCACCAGCCGGGCGACGTGGGAGCAGGTGACCCCGGCCACCGAGGCCTCGGCCTGGATCCGGCAGCACTCGGTGTGCACCTCCCAGACCTTCTCCCGCACCGCGTCCCAGGGGGCGATCTGGAAGGCCCGGTACAGCTCGCCGCCGTAGCCGCCAATCTTGACGACCCCAGCAACTTGAAGCGCGTCCCCCTTCCTGATGCGGTTGTGGTGGAACTGGTTCGGGTGCGGGTAGGCGGTGCCGAGGCCGGTGCGCACGCCGATGCCGACCTCGATGCCGACGGCAGTGTGCGGCCTGCCGTCGCGCTTGATGTCCTTCATGATCAGGTCCACGCCGTAGCGCGTCGTGGCGTTCTCCACCTCGAAGTCGGTGGCGTCGGTGCCGCGCTCCAGGAGGTAGTCGCGGGCGTAGGCGTGGATGCGGCTGAAGTAGTCCATCGCCCGCTGCGTGAGGGCGATCTCCTCGGGCGTCTTGACCATCCGCATCCGTTCGCACAGGTCGCCCGCCTTCCGGAGGGTCGCCTTGGGAAGGATCTCCGCGGCGGCGTCGAGGAGATCGGAGGTGATCGGCGCATCGACTCCGATCACCTTCCCCGCCTGGCCGCGCTTCCTGAGCCCCTTCAGGACCCAGTGCGTCAGGTCGACCGTCGCCCCCATCTGGACCTTCCCGAGGTTGGGGAACGCCCCCTCGCCGTGCTTGAAGTCGAAGTAGGCCTCCCGGTCCTCGATCCACCAGGAGTCGACCAGGTCGCGGTCCAGGCCCGGGTGGAACCAGGTCGGGCCTCCGCCCGAGGCGGGGATGAAGAGCAGGAACGGGCGCTCCGTCGAGGTGAACCACAGCCCGGTGAAGTAGATGATGTTCCAGCGGTCCGACAGGAGGGCGCCGTCGATCCCTTCTTCCTGGAGTCGGCCCTGGAGGCGGCGGATCGCGGCGCGGTGCCAGGCCTCGTCCAGCCGATCGAAGGCCGCCGGCTGCGGGTGGGCCGGGTCGCGCTTGAGAAGGGCGGACGAGCCCGAAGCCTCCGCCCCGGCCCCCGGCGCCGCGCCCGCCTGGGCACCGCGCGCGGAGCCGCCGCCGACGATGCCGGTGGCCACCGCCGCCATCGAACCGACCAGGAAATCGCGCCGAGTCCTTGCCATATGGTCCTCCGTCGTCCCACCTGCGGGGCGTTCGAGTCCTGCCGTGTCGGGAGAAGCGACGGCGGATGATAACCGATCGGTCGGACGGCCTACAACGGACGGGCGGGTCTAGGACAGCCGGGCGGCGCGGGCCGCGGCGGGGCGGAAGGCGACCGCGGAGGCGCCGCGCGACAGGGCGCGGAACGCCTGCTCGATCGCCGCCAGCTCGGCGCGGCGCTCCGCCTCGCAGTCCAGCGACAGCAGGGCGGGGGAGTCGGAGCGGAAGGCGCGCCGCAGGTGCATGTAGGCGGCGAGGATCTCCTCCTGCGTCGCGCCGGGGCGGAGATCGAGGACACGATGCGGATCGCGGATCGGCGTCATGCGGCGGTGCTCCCCAGGCTCCTTTCGGGGGCGGCGCAGGGCCGCAGGCGCGCGCGCGCCGCGACCGACTCGGCAACGGCCCGGATGGCCGCAGCGGCGCGCGAGCGCGGGCACTCCAGGAGGAAGGGCCACCGCGTCTTGACGCAGCGCACCAGGACCGGGTCGTGCGGGATCGCCCCGGCGAACTGCAGCGGGATCCGGATGAAGCGCTCGGAGGCGGCCTGCATGGAGTCGCCGAGGGAGACGTCTTCCTGGTCCCGGGCCTGGTTCACGATCAGGTGCGGCGCGAACGTCTCGAGGTGGGCCTCCAGGGTCGTGGCCGCCCCGGAGTCGATGCGATCGATCTCCTCCAGGACCTCTCCCGGGTTCGCGGCCGGCGACCCGGTGCGGTGCCGCAGGACGAGGTCGACGATCGGGTCGTAGCCGAGAACGCGGCAGAGGTGCTGCAGGCGCCGCAGGTACGCCGCCTTCAGGAAGCGGTAGCAGTTCTCGACCGAGGTCGGCTCGGGAAGGATCACCAGCAGCCCCTGATCGGCCATGGAGAACAGGTCCAGGACGTTGAGCGAGGTCCCGGCCCCAAGATCGACAACGACGACGTCCGCCGGCAGCCAGAGGATCAGGCGCAGGAGCCTCGTTTTCTGGAAGTGCTTCAGGCCGTCGGCGTCCAGGCTGTTGC
>JACQNT010000248.1 GCA_016202915.1 Acidobacteriota bacterium | reverse complement strand
GCGCAGTACGGCTCAGCCACGGGCGCCAGGCCCTCGTCCAGGTAGGACAGGCAGAGACTCGCGAGCGCCAGGCCGTCCCCCGGAGCCAGGCGGACGGCGATTTGCCACTCCCGCCGCGCCTCCTCCCTTTGACCCAGCGCCGTGTAGGCCTCCCCCAGGTTGCGCCTGATCTCCGCGAAATCGGGGGCGAGCGCGAGCAGGTCCCGGTAGTGCCGCACCGCGTCCTCCCGGCGTCCTTCCCTGGCCGCCATGGCGGCCAGGGCGTTGTGGGGATCCAGCCGGCGCGGATTGAGGGCGATGGCGCGCCGGTACTCCTCCGCCGCCTCGGCGAGCCTGCCCTTCGTCCTGAAGGCGTAGGCCCGGTTCAGCGCCTCCTCCTCGGGGTACGCTTCCCCCGCCCTGAAGGCGTCCAGGTTGAAGATCACCAGGCCGACGACGAGCGCCCCGAGGACGGCCGGGCGCTTCCAGACCGCCCGCGGGGAGGCGAGCAGGCTGCCGGCGAACAGGGCCAGCACCGGGACCAGCGGGAGGCGATACCGGTCCGTCGGAAAGAAGGCCAGGTTCGAGACCGCGTACGCCGCCGCGTACAGGAGGAGGAGCGCGCGCCCGGATCGCGGCGCTCCCTGGACGCCGGCGCCGGGCGGATCGCGCCGTCCGGAGAGGGCCCCCGCCAAGGCCAGCGGGGCCAGCAGGCCGAGCGGGAAGGAGATCACGCCGCGCCAGAGGAGGATCGAAAGGAGCGAGGAGTAACGGCGGTAGGCGTACTGATCCTGGTTGCGTGGGATTTCCCGGCCGGCGATCAGATCGAGCGCCTTGCGTCCATAGAGCCGCAGTGCCTGGCCCGGGTAATCCCGGATGAACTGGAAGGCGCGCCCGGCGAAGTAGCGCGATCGGCCGGATGCGCTCACGATGCCGAGGTTCTCCGGCTCCTGGGCCAGGCGCTCGAACTCGCCCCCCGGGCGGATGCGTATGGTCCTTTCGTAATCGGGGTTGTTGCCGATGTAGAAGTTGATGCCGGCGTTGCCGGAAATCAGGATTGCTTCCCGGGCCACCGTCACGTTGCGCGCCGCCACGACGGCGATCGGAGCGGCGACCCACAGGAGAAACAGCGCCACGGCTGCCGCGCCCGGCTCATGGGGCCGCCGCGCCGCCACGTGCCGCCGCTGGAGGCCCCACAGCGCGACCGGCGGCACGGCGAGCAGGACGTTCGGCGTGGCGATGGCGGCCAGCCCCCACAGGACGCCGGCCCATCCCCAGGCGCGCTTGGGCGCCGGGCCCGCCTCCGGGATCCCGGCGCCGTTGAGGATCAAGAGGAGGCCTCCCAGGACCAGAACGATGTGCAGGACCGGGATCAGAGGCTGGCCGTCGAAATGGATCAGGGGGCCGTAGGCGGCCAGGATGAGCGAGGCGACGATCGCGGCGCCCTCCCCGAAGACCCGCCGACCGATGAAATACACCAGGAGGCACGAGAGGGCCCCGACCGCCGCCTGGACCGCGAGGATGGCCCCCATCTTCGGCCCGAAGGTCTTGATGAGCGCGGCCAGGAAGTAGGGGTAGAGCGGCGGCTGCCAGAAGGCCTGCCGTCCTCCGAGGAGGTCCCCCGCGGCGATCGCCTCCGCCAGCCGGAAGTAATTGGCGCCATCGATCAGCGGGACGTCGAAATAAGGGGCGTCGGAGATCTGCTCGACGTAAATGAGACGGAGGGCGAACGCAATGGCGAACAGGAGGAACGGCCGCCGCATCATTCCCGGCCGGCCGAAGCCCCAGCGAGGACCCTCGAGGCGAGACGCACTGAGATATCCCCAGTTTGGGGCGCAGGCCCCGCCGCGTCGCGAGCCACGCCTCCGCGGCCCTCCCCTTGGTGCCTACACCAGCGCCGGACACTCAGCAGGCTGACGCCGGGGCGGACGTGCTGGCAGGTGGACGCGCGGCGGCTGGCGCGGTGCGTGCGGCTGTTGCGCCCGGCGCTGGCGCTGGCCTGAACGTGCTGAAGCAGCCGCAGAGGGAGGCGCCGTGCCCTGTGCCCGACGGACCGTGCGAGACCGAGCGCCGGGGACCCGACGCGCGGGGTGCGGCGCGGCGGGCGGCGCGAGGCGAGGGAGCGTCGCGCAGCGACGCTGACCCGTGTCCGGCGGGCGCAGGGTCGGCGCATCAAACTGGGGATACCTCAGCGAGACGCATCGTTGACACTTCCCGGGACGGGTCAGTATAATCGGCGCTCCCATCCAGGGAAAAGAGGTCCGGGAGAAGAGGTCCGCCGTGAACTACGCCGTCATCGCCGCCGGAGGCAAGCAGCACAAGGTCGCGCCCGGAGACCGACTCAAGATCGAGAAGATCGAGGCCGGGATCGGGGATCAGGTGACCTTCGACCGGGTCCTGGCGATCGAGACGGGGAGCGGCCTCCAGGTCGGCCGCCCCACCCTGAAGGGCGCCCGGGTCGTCGCCCGGGTGGTGGCCCAGGACAGGGCCAGGAAGATCCTGGTGTTCAAGAAGAAACGCCGCAAGCAGTACCGGCGCACCCGCGGTCACCGCCAGGCGTTCACGGCGGTCGTGGTCGAGGAGATCCACGCGGGGCGACAGGCGAAAGACGAGGAGAAGTAATGGCCCACAAGAAAGCCGGAGGCAGTTCACGCAACGGCCGCGACAGCAACTCGCAGCGCCTGGGCGTCAAGCGGTTCGGCGGCCAGCTCGTCACCGGGGGCTCGATCCTGGTGCGACAGAGAGGCACCCGCCTGAAAGCCGGGGAGAACGTCGGCACGGGCCGCGATTTCTCGCTCTTCGCTCTTATCGACGGCGTCGTCCACTTCCAGGATCGGGGCCGGCGGGGCAAGTTCGTGAACATCGTCCCCTCCCCGGCGACTTCCGCCCGGACAGGCTCCTAGCCGGCGCCCCAGGCTGGCGGCCGCCACGGGGCGTCCGTCAGGAGGTTCCGGGACCTCATGATCGCCGCGCCGGCCGCACCGCGCATCTCCCTCCCGCCGCCTCCCAGGATCAGGGCTTTCGCGCCGCTTCGCGACGGGGTCTGCCGGCGTGGTCGAGGGTTTTTCCCGTGCTGGTAGATTACGCCCGCATCGAAGTGATCGGCGGCAACGGCGGCAACGGCTGCGTCAGCTTCCGCCGCGAGAAGTACGTGCCGCGCGGCGGACCCAACGGGGGGCCGGGCGGCGACGGGGGGTCGGTCCACCTGGTCGCCGACGCCTCCTTGAAGGGGCTCAACGCCTTCCGGTTCCACCGCCGCTTCGCCGCGGAGCGCGGCCGGCACGGCGAGGGGAGCGACCGGGCGGGCCGCAACGGCGAGGATCTCATCATCAGGGTGCCGCCGGGGACGGTGGTCCTCGACGAGCCGGGAGGCGTGATCGCCGACCTCGCCCACGTGGGGGACAGGATCGTGGTGGCCGCGGGCGGCCGCGGCGGGCGGGGCAACGCCGCCTTCGCCACCTCCACCCACCAGGCGCCGCGCGAGGCGGAGCCGGGATCGCCCGGTGAGCAGCGGGCCATCGTCCTGGAACTGAAGCTGATCGCCGACGTCGGCATCGTCGGCTTCCCCAACGCCGGGAAATCGACCCTGATCGCGCGCGTCTCCGCGGCCCGCCCCAAGATCGCGGACTACCCGTTCACGACCCTGGAGCCGAACCTGGGGGTGGTCGATCTCGGGGAGTACCGTTCGTTCGTGGTCGCCGACATCCCGGGCCTGATCGAGGGGGCGCACACCGGGTCGGGCCTGGGGATCCGGGTCCTGCGGCACATCGAGAGGACGCGCCTGCTGATCCACCTGGTGGATGTCTCGGAGTCCTCCGGGCGCGATCCGCTGCGCGACCTCGACGTGATCAACGGGGAGCTGCGGGCTTTCAGCGAGGACCTGGCCCGCAAGCCGCAGATCGTGGCGGCGAACAAGATCGACGCGCTCGCCGGCCGGGACAGGCCGCGGCGGCTCGCCGAGCGCTGCGCCGCGACCGGGACCCCTTTCTTCGCCATCTCCGCCGTCACGGGAGAGGGCGTCAGGGGGCTTCTCGAAGGCGTCTGGTCGCGGCTCGAGGAGGGGCGCGGCGCCGCGTCGCTGAACCGCGCCCGCTAGGATAGCCAGGGAGAAGGAGGGACCCATCCAGCTCAAGAAGAAGATCCGCCTGGCGCTCGAGGCCGCCATCGAGAAGCAGGCGGACGATCCGGTCGCGCTCGACCTGAAGGGGATCGCGTCGTTCACCGACAGCTTCGTCATCTGCGGAGGGAACCAGCGCCGGCAGACCCAGGCGATCTGCGACGCGATCGTGGAACGCCTGGGCAGCGGGGGAGAGCGGCCGGGACACGTGGAGGGCTACTCCCTCGGGGAATGGATCCTGATCGATTACTCCGACCTGGTGGTGCACGTGTTCACGCGGGAGACGCGCGGCTACTACAGCCTGGAGAGGCTCTGGGGAGACGCGCCGCGGATCCCCCTCGCGACGCGGGAAAGCCGCAAGAGCAAGGCCTCTTCCGCGGCCCGCAAGGGTTGACAAGTCGCGGGGCGATCTCTAGATTAGCCCCCTTACTTGCGGGAAGGACCCCCCGTGAACACCATCGCCCCCGCGGTCGAGGCGGCCCCCCTGGCGCACCGATCGACCGTGATGGCCCGCGTGATGGACCTGGCGCAGAGAGTGGCCCGGAGCGACGCCAACGTCCTGCTCGTGGGCGAGAGCGGCACGGGGAAGGGGATGCTGGCGCGCTTCCTGCACGACGCCAGCCCGAGGCGGGGCGGCCCGTTCGTCACGATCGCCTGCGCCAACATCCCGGCCGAGCTGCTCGAGAGCGAGCTGTTCGGCCACGAGAAAGGGGCCTTCACCGGCGCCCTGGAGCGCCGCACGGGGCGCTTCGAGCAGGCCGACGGAGGGACGATCCTGATCGACGGGGTGAACGAGCTTGCTCCGGCGCTGCAGGGCAAGCTCCTGCGCGTGGTGCAGGAGCGAACCTTCGAGCGCCTGGCGGGAACCAGGACCGTCCGCGTCGACGTGCGGATCCTGGCCTCCACCCAGGCGGACCTGGAGCCGCTGGTCGAATCCGGCGCGTTCCGGAAGGACCTGTTCTATCGCCTGAACGTCATCCGCGTTGATCTGCCGCCCCTCCGGAAACGCCTGGAGGACGTGCCGGTCCTCGCGGACCGTCTGCTGCGCGACATCGCGCTCCGGCGCGGGGGCGAGCCCGGGCGGCTGTCCCCCGGCGCGCTCGATCGCCTGATGCGACACCACTGGCCCGGCAACGCCAGGGAGCTGATGAACGTGCTCGAGAGCGCGGTCATCCTCTCGGAGGAGCCCGTGATCCCCGCCGACGCCATCCGGATCGGCGCCGCCGGGGAGCCGGGCCGGGCCGGCGGGGGGACCGAGAGGCACGAGACGCTGGCCCAGGTCGAGGAGAGGCACGTCCGGGAGATCCTGCGCCTGACGGGCGGGAACCGCACGCGCGCCGCCAGGATCCTCGGCATCAGCCGCAAGACCCTCATCGAGAAGCGCAAGCGCTACGGGATTCCCTGAGGCCCGCTCCACGCCGGAGGGTTGAAGGAAAGGACGCTCGACATGTCGATGACGAAAAAGGTTCTCGAGACCTACAAGAAGCGCCTTCTCGACAAGAAGAGGGGCGTGACCGAAGCCTACCTCAAGAACAAGACCTACGGGCGCCTGACGGAGGACGAAGGGACCCAGGACCTCGCCGACAAGGCCTCCAGCGCCTACACGAAGGAGTTCCTCTACTCGCTCTCGAACACCGACCGCGAGATCCTCCAACAGGTTGACGACGCGCTGGCCCGGATCGAGAAGGGCACGTACGCCGTCTGCGTCGAGTGCGAGAAGGAGCTGAACAAGAAGCGCCTCGAGGCGGTGCCGTGGGCCAGCCACTGCGTCCCCTGCCAGGAGAAGATCGAGAAAGGGCTGCTGTAGCGCCGGCGCCCCGCCGGCGGCCGGGGCCGGCGTTGCGCGGCGGCCGGAGATCGCCATGAGGATCCGGACCGTCCTCTACCTGATGATCGGGGCGATCGTCGTCGCCGTCCTGTCGATCCTCTACACCGCCAACCGCGACACGCTCGACCGGCCCGTGGTCCTCGGGCACGGCGTGTCGCTGCCGGTCTGGTTCGCCGTCCTCCTGGTGAGCGGCGTCTCCATGCTCGTGCCGCTCCTGTTCGGGGTGCTCCGGGACGTGCGCCGGATGTTCGGCAGCCTCACCGCGCGCCGCCGCATGCGCTCCCTGCAGGACGCCGAGCAGCGCTACCTCGAGGGCGTCGAGTCGATGCTGAACGGGCGGGAGGAGCGGGCCCTCGAGCACTTCAACGCCGTCCTGGCGGCCGATCCCGACCATTTCGAGGCCCTCCTGAAGGCCGGCGAGGTGCTGCGCACCATGCGCCGCTACGGCGAGGCGATCGAGTACCACCGCCGGGCGGCGCGCGTGCGGGAGGGCGACCTGAGCCCGCTGTACTCCCTGGTGTCGGACTACGAGGACTCCGGCGCCATGGACAACGCCAAGGCCGTCCTGAACCGCATCATCGACCTGAACCCCAAGCGCTCGCTGAACGCCTACCGCAAGTACCGCGCCATCTGCATCAGCGAGGGGGCCTGGGAGAAGGCCTGGGAGATCCAGCAGAAAATCGAGGAGCAGCTCGGCGAGCTGGGCCGTCCGAGGAAGGCCGAGAAGAAGTATCACCTCGGGATCCGCTACATGCTCGCCCGCCGCCTGATCGACCAGGGGAAGCACCGGGAGGCGATCGGCATCCTGAGGCGCCTGCCGCGCATTGACCCCGGCTTCGTCCCCTCTCACCTGGCGCTGGGGAAGGCGCTCGCGGCGATCGGACAGCCGGAGGAGGCAGTGCAGGTCTGGGAGGAGGGGTACCAGGCGACCGGGCACCCGATCTTCCTGTCCACAATCGAAGACCACTACCTCTCGGCCGAGCAGCCGCGCCGGGCGATCGAAGCCCTCAAGGATGCCCTCTGGAAGGGGAAGAAGGACACCATCCCCCGCTTCTTCCTCGGGAAGCTCTACTACCGCCTGGAGATGATCGACGAGGCGCTGCAGCAGTTCGCGCGCCTGAAGGGGCAGGTCGCCTACTTCCCCACGCTGCACTACTATCTCGCGAAGATCATGGAGCGGCACGGCAACCACCGCGAGGCGCTCAGGGAGCTGGAGACCGTGCTGCAGCAGACGGAGGTCCTCAGGGTCGAGTACGTCTGCGCCACCTGCGCCCGCAGGCATCCGGCGTGGGCCGACTACTGCGACCGCTGCGGCGAGTGGAACAGCGTCGTGGTGGACTTCCGCGAAGAGCGTCCCGTCGAGGAGCTGGGCCTCAGCACCGCCCCCGTCTACACCGCCGAGACCGAAGAGTAGCGCGGCGGCAATGACGTTCCCCCTCCCGATGGTCCTGATCGTCCTCGACGGCTGGGGGTTCAGCCCGAAAACTGAGGGAAACGCGATCGCCGCGAGCGCGCCGCGCTTCCTGGAGCGGATCGGCCGCCTCTATCCCGGCGGGCTCCTGCAGGCCGCCGGCGAGGCGGTGGGGCTGCCTCCCGGCTTCATCGGCAACTCCGAGGTCGGCCACCTCTGCCTCGGCGCCGGGCGCACCGTCCCCCAGGACCTGCTGCGCATCAATCGCGCCATCGCGCGGGGGGATCTTTCTCGCAACCCGACGATCCTGAGCGCCCTGGACCTGGCGGCGCGGCCGGAGGCGGCGCTGCACCTGATGGGTCTCCTGAGCGACGGCGGCGTCCACAGCCACCTCGATCACCTGGCGGCCCTCGTCGCTCTGGCCGCCGCCCGCGGCGTCCGGCGTCTCCACGTCCACGCCTTCCTCGATGGCCGCGACACGCTCCCGAAGAGCGCCCTGTCGTACGTCAGGCGCGCCGAGGAGGCGCTGCGCTCCGCCGGCGTCGGGGCGATCGCCACGGTGTCCGGGCGCTACTACGCCATGGACCGCGACAACCGCTGGGAGAGGACCGAGAAGGCCTATCGCGCCCTCGTCCTGCGCGAGGGGCCGCGCTTCGCCTCAGCCTCGGAGGCGATCGAGGCCGCCTACGGGGACGGCGTCACCGACGAGTTCGTGGTCCCCTCGGTGATCGATCCGCCCGCGCGGCGCGCGGCGGCGGGCGGCGCGCCGGGACGCGGAGCGGCGGACGGCGGCGCGGTGCGAGACGGCGACAGCGTCGTGTTCTTCAACTTCCGCGCCGACCGGGCGCGGCAGATCACCCGGGCCTTCACGGAAGAGGGGTTCGACCGCTTCCCCATCCCGGCCAGGCCGGCGCCCGGCATGTTCGTCTGCTTCACCACCTACGACCGGACCTGGACCCTGCCGGTGGCGCTCCCCCCCCAGCACCTGGGCGGGACGTTCGGAGAGGCGGTCAGCGCCGCCGGGATCCCCCAGCTCCGGATCGCCGAAACGGAAAAGTACGCCCACGTGACCTACTTCTTCAACGGCGGGGAGGAGAGGGTGTTCCCCGGAGAGGAGCGCTGCCTGGTCCCCAGCCCCGGGGTCGCGACCTACGACCTGAAGCCGGAGATGAGCGCGCCGGAGGTCACGGCGGAGCTGCTGCGCCGCCTCGCGGACCGCCCCCGCTGGGTCATCGTGCTGAATTACGCCAACGCCGACATGGTCGGCCACACCGGGCGTTTCGAGCCGACCGTCGCCGCCTGCCGGGTCCTCGACGGCTGCGTCGAGTCGGTGGTGGAGGAAACGCTGCGGCTCGGCGGGCACGCCATCGTGACGGCGGACCACGGCAACGCGGAGCAGATGATCGATCCCGAGACCTCGGGGCCGGTGACGGCCCACACGACGAACCCCGTGCCGGTGCACGTCGTCGGTCCCGGGCTGGAAGGGAAGAGGCTGCGTGAGGGAGGCCGGCTGGCGGACGTCGCCCCCACGATGCTGCGGATCCTCGGGCTGCCGCTTCCGAAGGAGATGGAGGGCCGATCCCTGCTTTCGGGATAGGCCGGTTGTCGATCCTCACGCGGGCGGCCGGGCGCCTCCTCGAGGCGGCGCTCGAGGCCCTGTTTCCCGCCGACTGTTTCCTCTGCGACCGGACGCTCCCCTGGCGGCAGCGGGGGAGCGTCTGCCTCCGCTGCTGGGACCGGATCCCGTGGGCCCCGGGGATCCGACCGCGCGACGATCGCCTGCGCGGGATCCTCTGGGCCGCCGATTACGACGGGCCCGTGCGCCGGCTCATCCTGGGGCTGAAGTTCGAGGGGATGGACTACCTCGGCCGCCACCTGGGAGAGGAAACGGCGGCCCGCCTGGCGCCTCTCCTGGAGACGTGGCCCGGCCCGGGCCTCCCGCGCCCCGACCTGGTCGTCCCGGTGCCGCTGCACTGGTGGCGGCGCTACCGGCGTGGCTACAACCAGGCGCTCCTGATCGCCCGCCCGATCGCCCGACGGCTGGGCCTGCCGCTCGCCACCGATCTCCTGGCGCGGGTGGGCGCCGGCCGGCGCCAGGTCGGCTTGTCGCGCCGGGAAAGGGCCCTCTCGCTCGACGGCTGCTACCGGGCGCGGGGCGCCTTCCGCCCGCGCGGCCCCGGCCGGGCCCGAAGGTCTCAGGGGACGGCCGGAAGGACGATTCTCCTGGTGGACGACGTCGTCACCACCGGCGCCACCCTGGAAGCCTGCGCGCGCGCCCTCCGGCTCGCCGGCGCCCGCGCGGTGGTGGGGTGCGTCGTGGCGCGCACGCAATAGTCCCGACAGGCGACTCTCAGAGGCTCAACTTGCGCAGGAAGCGCTTCCTCTCGAGCTGGGCCAGATAGGCGTAGTACGTCCCGTCCTGGCGCAGGACGCGGTCCCACGTGTCGATGAAGAGGATCAGCCGATCGAGGCCGTCCTTCGGGATCCAGACGCCGTGGTCGTTGATGCATTTGTAGATGGCGACCCCGGAGTTGGCGGAATAGTTCACCGGGCGCATGACGCCGATGCAGTACGGGCACTTGACGATGCGCAGTGTCTCCTCATCGTCCAGGCGGTAGGAAGGCTGGGGGAGGCGCTTGAACTGCGTCAATTTCTCGACGCGATCGGCCGGGAGCGACTTGGGTCCGATTTCGATGATCCACTTGAGCCGCCCCTCCTCCAGCCACGTCCCGCCGCAGCTCTCGCACATCTCCACGGGAACGGTCAGGTAACGGCCGGGGGCCATTCCCGAGTAACACCCTGAGCAGAACATGCCGGCGCTGGCTCCAGATATTGCGCCTCCATATACGTCCAAATGCCGCGCCAGGCAAGGAGTTTGGCGAATCCGCCGACTGAATGCGCGAGACCCGCCCGCCCGCGGGCCCGCCCCGCCCCCGTGTTTGACACCCCCAGGACGGTGCTGTAGCATTATGCGGGCGCGCGGCGCACCTGCCGCGCGTCGCCGTTTGAAGAGAGCGCTTCTCGAGTCCCGAGGTGTTCCGATGATCGCATCCCGCTTTCGGGGGCGCCCGTGGCTCCCCGCGTGCCTGGCCATCCTGATCACCGCAGTTGCCGTCTCCATCCCCTCACCGGGAGAGGACGGCCCGAAGCTGTACGTGCACCTCGAGACACGGAGCCGGTTCTCCTATTCGGGAGATCCGACCGAGATCTCCACCCTCTTCAAGAATGAGGGGAACGCCCCCTGGATCAACCCCGGCCTCGACATCGAAGCCGGCTTCGAGGTGTACGACAGCGAGGGGAACAAGCTCGAGAAGGTCAAGGCGCTCCCGTCCTCAAGGGACGGCCAGCCCAAGGTCCTCGAGTCGAACGCCTATTTCGGCAAGATCGTCAACCTCAGCACGCTGTTCCCGAAGATCAGCGGCATCGGGACCTACCGGATCACCTGGTCCGCGCCGGGAGTCCCGGAGCAGACCCTCGCGACGCGCGTCATCAAGAAGTACGACGCCGCGCGCGCCTACCAGGGAGTCATCGACACCGAGTTTGGGAAGGTCGTGATCGAGTTCTACCGGGACCTCGCGCCCTACCACGTGAAGAACTTCATCGATCTCGTCAACCAGGGGTTCTACGACGGCCTGATGTTCCACAGGATCGTGAAGGGGGAGGTCGCCTTCGGGGGATCGCCCACGGGGGACGAGCGCGGATCGCCGGGTTACAACATCCCTCCCGAGCCGAACGGCCTCAAGGTCCTCCCCGGGGTCGTGGCCCAGGTGCGGAACACGCAGACGGGAGCGGACGAGTCCGGCTGCATCTTCATGATCGCGGTCACCGCCCAGCCCGACATGGACAGCCGGGTCACGGTCTTCGGCAGGGTCGTCGAAGGGCTCGACACCGTCAAGGCGATCTCCAACCTGCCCACCGTCGGCGGCCCGCCGCGCGTGGCGAGCCGCCCCATCAAGGACGTCGTCATCAGGAAGATCGAGATCCGCGAGAAGAAGGCCGCGAAGACGTCCTGATCCGGCCTCAGGCGTGACCGAGGCGGATCCCGAGCAGGCGTGGCGGAGTGCAGTCGCTGCCGCTCCGTCCCTGCACCCGGAACAGCATCTCCTCGAAATCGGTGCCCGCATGGTAGGTGCGGGAGTTCCCCTCGCCGTCGCGCAGGGTGATCTGGTGCAACTCCCAGACGACCGTGGGAGAGGAGGCGGGGATCGGGATCACGACCGGGTAGTAGTTGTCGGCCGGGTGCGGCGCGGCCATCCGCGGGTTCCAGTGCCCGCTGCTGGCGAGATCGGGGTTGTCGCGCGCCCGGCAGCGCGCGATGATCTCCGCCACGCCGGACTGGCGGTCCTGCGCGCCGACCTTGACCAGCAGCCGATCGCCGGCCCGCACGGTGATCAGCGGTTCACTGGCCGGAGGCTCGTCAGGAAGGAAGGGCTCTGGCCGGCTCGCGCGCATCGTCATTCCCGGTGAGATCGGAATGGCCCGATGATAGGACCGGGCCCGCGACCTGTCAAGACGGCGCGGCCGGCGTCCAGGCGCCCTGGCGTACAATAGCCGTCGCCGTGAAACTCGACCTGAGCGCTGAGCGGATCACCGCGGAGCTCCTCGGCGATTCCCTGAAACGGGCCGGAACGGCGGTCATCGCCGTCAACGGCAACAGCATGCACCCGACGCTGCAGATGGGCTGGCGGGTGTTCCTGAAGCCGGCGCGCGGCGAGGACCTGAAGGTGGGGGAGATCGCCGTTTTCCGCGGCGATCATTATTTGACGGTTCACCGGCTGGTCTGGAAGGAGCGGGGGCCGGGCGGGACGAAGCTGGTGTTCCGGGGCGACTACAACCGCCTCCGCGAGAGGATCGACCCCGGCGCCGTGATCGCCAGAGTGGCGGCGATCGAGATCCCCGGATGGCGGAAGGGCTTCGAACGGGTGGTGGCGCTGGAACCGGACGTCCTCGCCCTCTTCTACAAGGCGACCTACGGCCTCTACTTCCTCATCCGTCCGATCCTCCCGGCTCGGCCCGCCGCCGGGGCGTCCGCCGGCGAAGGCGCCGCCCCTCCGGGGCCGCTCGGACGCGCGGCGCGATCCCTGTTCGCCGGCTTCGAACGTCTGCTCTCCGCCTTCCTCCCCCGGAGACGCTGACGCCGCGCCCCTGAGGGCGCGTCAAGACCTTGACGAGGCGGGAGCGCCGCGGGCCGCTCCGGCGCCCAAGCCCGGCAACTTTCCCGGCCGCACACCTTGACTCTCGATCAGCGAAACATAAATTAACTCATTGTGTTGAGCGCCACTTGAGGACCAGCCCCGCGGAGGACCCGGAGGTATGAAAAACATCCTGGTGGCAGAGGACGACCGGTCCCTGCGCGATGGACTCGTGCAATCCATGAGCCGCAGCGGCTACAAGGTGCAGGTGGCCCAGTCCGGCAAGGAAGCCCTGGAGAAGATCGAGAAGCAGGTGTACGACCTGGTCATCACCGGGTACCGCCCGGACGGCCTCGACATCCTCCGCAAGGCGCGCTCCACGAACGCCGGCACCATGGTGATCGTCACCGGCGAGAACGGCACCGGCGCCGTCGAGGCGATGCGCTCCGGCGCCTTCGACTACGTGCAGAAGCCGCTGTCACTGGAAGCGATCGAGCTGAAGATCCAGAGGGCGATGGAGCACCAGAGGCTGGTGGCCCGCCTGACCTCGATGACCGAGCCGGAGCCCGATCCCTCCAATCGCTACGGCCTGGTCGGAAATTCCCCCGCGATGCGGGAGATTTTCAAGATGATCGACAAGGTGGCCTCCTCCAACGCCACCGTCCTCATCCAGGGGGAAACCGGCACCGGCAAGGAGCGGGTGGCGGAGGCGATCCACCGCAACTCGCCGCGGCACGACGCCGCCTTCGTGCGCATGAACTGCGCCTCGCTCCCCGACAACCTCCTGGAGAGCGAGCTGTTCGGCCACGAGAAGGGGGCGTTCACCGGGGCCGACCAGATGCGCATCGGCCGCTTCGAGATGGCCAACGACGGCACCCTGTTCCTGGACGAGGTCGGGAACATGAGCGCCAACACGCAGGCCAAGGTGTTGCGGGCGATCCAGAACGGCGAGTTCGAGCGCCTGGGCGGCAGCCGGACGATCAAGGTGGACGTCCGGATCGTCGCCGCGACCAACATCAACCTCGAGACCGCCATCAAGGAAGGGCGCTTCCGCGAGGACCTGTACTACCGCCTGAACGTCGTCACCATCGTCATGCCGTCCCTGCGCGAGCGCCCCGAGGACATCGTGCCGCTGGCGGAGAACTTCCTGAAGAACTTCGCCCGCGAGCTGCGCCGCCGGGTCCAGGGCTTCTCGCCCGAGGCGCTGAAGCGGCTGCAGGAGTACCGCTGGCCCGGGAACGTGCGCGAGCTCGAGAACTCCATCGAGCGCGCGGTGCTGATGTGCGAGGGGGAGGCGATCCGTCCCGTCGACCTGACCCTCCTCGACCGCGAGCACACCCTCGCGATGACCCCGCAGCTGGCCGTCGATCTCCTCAATCTCGAGCAGCTCGAGAAGACCGCGCTCCTGGAGGCGCTCAAGCGCAGCAACTGGGTGCAGAAGGAGGCGGCCAAGCTGCTCGGCGTCAGCAGCCGGGTGATGAACTACAAGGTCCACAAGCACGGCATCACCCACGACCGCTGGAGCAAGAACCGGAACTAGCCCCCCGCCTCGGTCCGCCTCGCCCCGGTCCGCCCAACCCCCGCCCCTCTCCGCCCTCGCCCCTCTCCGCCCTCGTCCTTCTCCGACCTCGCGAACGGGCCCTCCCCTGCGCTACCATGCCGCGCATGGCGATCTACCTGACGGAGGATGACGTCGGCCGGCTCCTCACGATGGAGGCGTGCATCGACGCGGTGGAGGAGGCGTTCCGCCAGTGGGCGGAAGGCCGCGCCGACAACCGCCCGCGGGCGCGTGCCACCACGCGTGGCGGCATGCTGCACTCCCTGACCGCCGCCTCCGAGGCGCTCGGGCGGATGGCCGCGAAGGTCTATGCAACGACCCGCCAGGGCTCCCGCTTCGTCGTCCTGCTCTTCGACGGACGGACCTCGGATCTCCTCGCCATCATCGAGGCCGACCGGCTCGGGCAGATCCGCACCGGCGCCGCCAGCGGCGTGGCCACGCGCCGCCTGGCGCGGAGCGAGGCCCGCACCCTGGCGATCCTCGGCACCGGCTGGCAGGCCCGCGGGCAGGCGCGCGCCATCGCCGCCGTGCGCCGCCTCGAGGCGATCCGTGCCTACGGGCGGGACCGCGACCGACTCTCCCGCTTCTGCCGCGAGGTCGAGGAGTCCTGCGGCGTGCCGACCGGCGCGGCGCCCTCGGCGGAGACCGCCGTGCGCGGCGCCGACATCGTCGTCACCGCGACCTCCTCCGACCGGCCGGTCCTCGAAGGGTCCTGGCTCGCCCCCGGCGTCCACGTGAACGCCATCGGCAGCAACCACCTCCGCCGGCGCGAGCTGGACACCGAAGCGGTGCGGCGGGCGGACCTCATCGTCGTCGATTCGATCGAGCAGGCACGACTCGAGGCGGGAGACCTGACGACCCCCGCGCCCGGGGAAGCGGCCCCGAAGCCGCGCCCTCTGCCCGGCGATTCCGCGGCACGCCGCCCCGCCCTCGATCGGGCGGTCGAGCTGTCCGCGATCGTCGCCAACCGCCACCCGGGCCGCCGGAGCAGCGACGAGATCACACTCTTCAAATCGCTGGGAATCGGCCTCGAGGACCTGGCCGCCTCCTCCCTCCTCTACGATCGGGCCATCTCCGCCGGCGCCGGCCGTCCCGTCCCCTGACTCATCTCCCGCCCGACCGACAGCCTCTCCCATGCCTTGCCCGCAGCCGGGAAACCCGATATAGTCTCGGCAAGCGCACAAGACAGGGGCTCCATTTCAGGGCAGACCACCCATGATCACGACTGTCCTCTCGGCGGACGGGTCCGACAGCGCTCTCACTCGCAGCATCACCGGCTTTTCCAAAAGGCGATCGGGCTGGCCGTGCCCAGCCTTTTCCAGCAATCTCATCCGGGAATGCCTGCCCCAACTCCCCGAGCCATATGTTCATAGAGCCCGACCCCTGAATTGGGTCGGAGGAGACAGGTCGATTCCTTCGAGTCTTGATGTGACCACCTTCCCGGGGCGCTCTATGCGAGGAAGGGTTGGTCCATGGGCGCTCGGTCCGGCCCTTTGCCTGGTTGCCGTGCTTGCTCTCGCGTGCTGGAGACCGTTAAAAGATGAGACGGTCGCATTCAACACGGAATCGCTGAAGTTTCACTGCCTGACGTGCGAGTGGGCGGTCAGCTGCACGAGGAATTGTGTGATCGTTCCCAGGAGTGAGGCCATCAAACGAAGTGGTGTGCCCTGCAAGGCCTGTGGCGGTTCGTGCGGCTAGGATGCCTTTCAGTAGGCGGCCTGAGCTCGCGTACGCCATCTGCAACTGGATGACTCATGCAGGTGCTGGCATCCGCATTGAGGTCGCAGGCCACAGAGAGGGCTATCAGGCGGCAGCGGTAAGGAATTCGAAGCTTCACGTCACCAGACAGCCCGGCGGCCGAATACAGCCGATGGTGTGCGGCGCGCCGGCGGAGGGCTCGCGTTCCCGGCTTATCCTTCGCGGCTGACTCCGAGCCCAGATGGACTGAATCGAGAGTGACTTCGTATGGATACGGACGATAGGAGGCTGCCGATGATCCTCAGCACAACCCCAACCATAGAGGGCAAGTCCATCAAGGAATACCGCGGCGTGATAACCGGGGAGGCCATTCTCGGGGCTAAGGAGCCGTAAATAAATAAAGGTGGCGTATTGCGTCCGGAGTCGCTATGATTGCGGGGGATGAAGACCGGCTCCGAACTTCAGGCGAAGCTTGCGAGCGTGTGGCCACTTCTGGACGAG